>JASFFJ010000074.1:0-16842 GCA_050124355.1 Desulfobacterales bacterium
CACGGATAACCGACCGGCGCTGACGCTTTTACCGACCATGTTGGCGCTGCGCGACGATATCACGACCAAACATGACTACCTCAATTCGATCGGCATCGGATTGGCCGGTGGTATTGCCACACCGGACTCAACCGCAGCCGCTTTTGCCATGGGTGCTGCCTATGTGCTCACTGGATCGATAAACCAGGCCTGCGTGGAAGCCGGTACCTCAGATATCGTTCGCCAGATGCTGGCGGAAGCCGAACAGGCCGACGTCGCCATGGCCCCCTCTGCCGATATGTTTGAGCTCGGCGTCAAGGTTCAAGTACTAAAACGCGGAACCATGTTCGCTTTGCGGGCGGCCAAACTCTATGAACTATATTCGCGATACGGCAGCTATGCAGAGATACCAACCAATCAACGCGATATTCTGCAAAGGGATTTTTTTAGATGCACTTTCGATGAGGCGTGGGAAAAAACAAAGCACTTTTTTGCGCAACGGGATCCAAAACAAATTGAGATTGCCGAGAATACCCCCAGGCACAAGATGGCCCTCGTATTTCGGTCCTATCTGGGTCAGTCTTCGTCATGGGCGAACAGTGGTGATCCGTCAAGAAAAATCGACTATCAAATATGGTGTGGCCCGTCAATGGGTGTCTTCAACCAATGGGTGAAGGGCACTTTTCTTGAAAACCGTAAAAACCGAAAAACCGCCACAGTGGCCATGAATCTGATGTTTGGCGCGGCGGTGGCCACCCGCGTCAATTGGCTGCGTCATCAGGGAATTGCCCTGCCCCATGAGGCAGAGCGATTCTATCCGCTTGAATTATCGAAAATTATGAATTTGTTGGATGAAACCTGAGCGACCACAGGTTCAGGGTTATGGGTTAAAAGGTTCAAAGTTTAAAAGTTACAAAAGGGTAACCCTGAACGGCGAACCTTGAACCCCAAAACCATCAGGCCTGAAGCTTATTCAAAAAATTCGTTCGGAACACGCTGATGTTTAAGACGCGATAACTTTCAGCTTTCATTCGAGGAGACTCACTTTCCTTTGGGCCGATGGATGATTCACGATAATACTCCCGTTTTACTGAGTCACCGTTAAGATTGGTGGAGTCAACTGAGATGATAGCGCGGGCCCAATACGACAAACCGCGCTCCTTGTCACGGCGTACCGCTCGATTGCTGATGAAAAGCTGATATTGATTAATTTCAGAAGTCCGATGTTTGTCTGATTCCGAAGTGTTGGATACGTAAAAATAAAAACCATGATCCAACAGCCATTGGTGCAAATCGACCAGAATTTGTTTTGTCTCCGGTACTGAAAATTTCAAAACCCCCAAAAGATGGCCTCCGAGGACCACGGTAAACGCCTCATCAGGATTATACTGCCGCGCATAACCCGACTGCAATCCTCCCAGAGGATCGGGCGCTAAAAATTCGCGGGACCAGCGTTTCCATCTGGCAAGGTTAACATTGAATTTCTGGGACAGCTCTTTGTTGGTATAAAATTTAATCATGATGTTAACAGACCGGCATTGAATTAATATTCTACAATTTTTAACGGGATGGAGACTTCAAAATCTTTTAAGGAGGATGTTAAGTTGATATACCAACATATCAACTAATTATTTTTAAATCAACCTCTTGATAAATATTTATATCAATATTATATTAGAATATAAAGACTATCCTGCCCGTTTTTCCCAGACAGAAAGCCGGCCGCGAAAGGACAATCCGAGTATGCATGACAACAACCTGGTAGCCATTATTGGCATGGGATGCTTATTCCCAAAATCAACGGGTCTCAAAGAATATTGGAAACTACTTTACCACGGCAAAGATGCCATCACTGAAGTCCCCGCGTCGCATTGGTCGCCTGCCGATTATTTTGACACCAATCCGAAGTCACCGGATCGCGTCTACTGCAAGCGCGGAGGGTTTCTGGAACCCATCTCGTTTGATCCATCGGAATTCGGCATCCCGCCCTCTTCCCTCGAAGCCACCGATACCTCTCAGCTGTTGGGGCTGCTGGCAGCAAAAATGGCACTGGAAGATTGTGGGTACGGCGAAGACCGGGATTTTAACCGGGACCGCACCGCCGTCATCCTGGGCGTAACCGGAACCCAGGAATTGGTGATTCCCTTAAGTTCGAGACTCGGTCACCCCAGGTGGCGCAAAGCCATGGAAGATTCTGACATACCTCCGGCAAAAACAGAAGAAATCATCAAAAAGATTTCAGATTCCTACATCCCCTGGCAGGAAAATTCATTTCCGGGCCTGCTTGGTAATGTGGTGGCCGGCAGGATAAGCAATCGCCTGGATTTAAGAGGGACCAACTGTGTCGTTGACGCAGCCTGCGCGAGTTCTTTTAGTGCCATCCATCTTGCCACCCTCGAATTGATGTCCGGTCGCAGTGATATGGTTGTCACCGGTGGGGTAGATACACTCAATGACATTTTTATGCACATGTGCTTTTCCAAGACCCATACGCTATCCGCCACCGGAGACGCCCGGCCTTTTTCAAAAGATGCCGATGGCACCGTTCTCGGTGAAGGCATCGGGATCCTGGTGTTAAAAAGACTAAAGGATGCCCAAAAAGACGAAAATAGAATTTACGCGGTCATCAAAGGGCTCGGCTCTTCCAGCGACGGTAAATCGCAAAGCATCTATTCACCCAGCGTTGAAGGACAAATCAAGGCATTGCGAACAGCGTACAAAAATGCCGGCATCAACCCCGCCACCGTCGGACTCATCGAAGCCCACGGTACCGGTACCCGCGTCGGCGACAAAGTTGAGTTCAAAGCCCTAAATCGGATATTCAAAGAATCCGGTGCCAACGGCAATAAATGCGCGCTGGGCTCCGTCAAATCCATGATCGGCCATACCAAGGCATCCGCTGGTGCTGCCGGTTTGATCAAAGCGGCACTTGGCCTTTACCATAAGGTCATACCGCCGACCTTGAAAGCGGACACACCGGATCCGGATCTGGACATCGGAAACAGCAACTTTTATCTAAATTCATCCACCCGGCCTTGGTTTGCCAAAAATGGCCATTCTCGACGGGCAGGCGTGAGTGCCTTTGGCTTTGGCGGCAGCAATTTTCATATTGTCCTGGAAGAGTACCTCCCGGCCAAGACCGAAATAGCCTGGAACGGCAACATCGACATAATAGCCTTCTCCGCCGCCAGCCGAAGTGACCTCATTCGCTGTGTCAAGACGTTTCGGGACGATGTCGAAAACGGGTTGTCCAACGATCAGGTTAGCAAGCGGGCGGCTGAATCGCGCAAGCGTTTTTCAGCCGAGCATTCCCATCGCCTGTTGATGGTTCATGAACAGTCCGTTCCCATCTCAGATCTTTTCAACCGAGCCCTAATGGCATTGAATTTCAAAAACGGACAAAATTCACCGAATCTGAAAAATATTTACATTGGCGGTCCTGAAAAGGCCGGTAAACTTGCTTTTGTCTTTGGGGGTCAGGGAAGCCAATACCTTGGCATGGGACGAGATTTTGTCTGCACCTTTCCCCAGGCCATGAAGATCCTGGAAGATGCCAATATTAAATTCAAAAGTGCAACACTTCTTACCGAGCTCATCTATCCACCGACCGCACACACGGATGAAGAACGACAACAGCAGGAGGCAACCTTAAAAAGAACCGATATTGCCCAACCGGCTATTGGCGCCGTCAGTCTGGCGATGTTGAAGATCATCCAGAAGTTTGCAATTCACCCCGATGCCACCTGCGGACACAGTTTCGGAGAGTTAATGGCTCTGTGCGCCGCCGGTTGGATCGATGAACAAGCGCTGATGGCGCTTTCAGTGACCCGAGGGCGCCTCATGGCAGCAGCCGGGGCAAATCACAATGCGCCCCAGGGCGCCATGCTGGCCGTGCAGACACCGCGGGAAGAACTGGAGACGTTGATAGAAGATTCAGGCCGCAAACTTATAATCGCCAACCACAATAGCCCCAGCCAGGGGGTTTTATCCGGCACGACCGCTGCCATCATTGATGTCGAAAAAATTTGTAAAGAAAAGAAAATCAAAGCTGTTCGGTTGCCGGTTTCGACGGCTTTCCACAGTGAACTGGTGAAAGACGCCGCTGAGCCTTTTTCAGATATATTAAAAGAGGTGCAGATCCATCCAACCGGCGTCAAGGTTTTTTCCAATACCACCGGAGAAGCGTATCCCACGGACCCGCAAGAAGCCCGGACACTACTGGGCAACCAGTTGGCCCGTCCTGTTGAATTCGTCAAGGAGATCGAAAATCTCTTCAATTCCGGCGTGCGGACATTTGTTGAAATCGGACCCAAATCGATTCTAACCGGCCTGATTTCAACGATTCTGCAGGACCGTGAGGTTGAGACGATGGCGCTGGATGCTTCGATGGGAAAAGCATACGGCGTTACCGATCTTGCCAAATTGCTTTGCCGGCTTGGATCCATCGGTTATCCGGTGGCCCTAACCGAATGGGAAAAGCCGTTGTCATCCGTCCGGAAATCACGCATGAATGTACTTTTAAGCGGCACCAACTACAGAGAACAGAAGTCAGAAAATGGTGGTCTGGCCCCACACGATAGCGGTCAGAAGTCTGATACAATTGAAGGTCACGACCCCCGGCCTATTGGGGCCCACGCCCCGGCAGGAAAAAGGCCTTCGACCTATCGGGGCAATAGGAATCCGCGCCCCGAAGAGAAGGTGCAAGGCCGTACCTTAGAAAACAGGATGCGGCGGCCACGAGGCAATCGCCCAAACCCATCCGACACCAACGAGCTGAGTGATATTGCGGGAGCCAAAAGCCAAGAACCATTGCCGGCTTTCGACCATCCACCGCGCTCCAACCAATTAAAACCATCCAAACGAATCCATGAACACCAAACGACCATGAACAAAGACGACAACAATCAATCTGAACTTATTCTGGATGCATTGAAAGTGGTTTCCCAGGGCTTGCAATCCATGCAAAGCCTTCAGTCTGAAACGGCCCGGGCACACCGGAAGTTTTTAGAATCCCAAACCGAGGCCAATCGCAGCCTCCAGGAAATGATGAAAAATACCCAGCGCCTGGCGGAAAGATCGCTGGGCATTACAATGGAACCGCTTCCGCCGGCTCCCGACCCTTACTATCGGCACGAACCGACCCACGACCTGCAGCAGGATGATAGCAACATCGCAGACGAAAAGATCATCACCGAGGTTGTTTCGACAATAACCGAGCCGCCTGTAAATCTTCGGCAAACATTCCCCCGTCCTGTCCAACCAGAATTTCATGAAGGCGCGGCAAACGGTTATTCGCCGAACACAGCCGACAGTGAACCTCGCATCGAAAAATCCGATTCACACCAACCGGATCGAACCGAGATCGAGACCGTCATGCTGGACGTGGTAAGTCAACTGACCGGATATCCGACGGACATGCTGGGTCTGGATATGGATATCGAGGCCGAACTCGGGATTGATTCCATCAAACGGGTGGAGATCTTATCCGCCCTTGAAGAAAAAATGCCTGACCTGCCGACGGTTTCCCCGGAGATCATGGGCAGCCTCAAGACCCTGGGGCAAATTACCGAATTCCTTGTTGGATCTAATAATGTACCGATGGATGAATCCCGCTCGGATAGCATAACGCCTACCCAGCACAATTTCGTCGAAGGAACAATTTTCGCCACCCCCCATGACTCCCAGAATAACATTGTAACCACCATGCTGGAGGTCGTCAGCCAACTGACCGGATATCCGGTGGACATGCTTGGTTTGGACATGGATATTGAAGCGGAATTGGGCATTGACTCCATCAAACGGGTGGAGATCTTATCCGCCCTTGAAGAAAAAATGCCTGACCTGCCGACGGTTTCCCCGGAAATTATGGGTACGCTGAAGACCTTGGGGCAGATATCCGAATATCTTGGAAATGGCGCAAGAACCAACGACCATCGGGATGACGTCGGTGTGAGGCAGAAAACAAATCCATCCACCACTGCTGAGGTTGCCGAACAAAATCCCGAGGCATCGGACAGATCCGAACCGACCATCTCTGATCAGAATACATCAGAAATCCCCCGAAATATCGTAACGGTGGTGGATGCGCCTGACGCCTCTGCTGCACCCTTAAAAATCTCCGGGAACAAACACGTGTTAGTGACGGAGGACAACACCGATCTGTCCAAAAACATTGTCCAAGAACTGTCACGTCTTGGTATAAATGCCGTAAAAATCAAGCAAAATGGATTGATACCGAAAAATCTGCTTTCCCATGCGGCAGGCTTGATAATTATCCAGGACCCTGACTCTGACCAAATGGAACAGGATTTGAAGAATGCCTTCGCACTTGCCCAACAGCTGGCGCCAATTCTGCTGGACGCCGCAGATGAGGAGGGGGCATTGTTTGCAACTATTAGTCGTATGGATGGCATCTTTGGATTCAAGCACAAAGGGATCGGTCATCCCTTGCAGGGCGGTTTGGCGGGTCTGGCAAAGACAGCCGCCATCGAATGGAAAAATGTTTGCTGCCATGCCATCGACATCGCGGCGAACCGTTCGGATCAACCTGAAATGGCATCGGCAGTTGCAAGGGAAGTTCTGACGCCGGGTCCGGTGGAAATCGGTTTTGATTCGGGGCAGCGCTATACCTTGACGCTGGAATCCAAACCCTATGCCGCGGGCCGCCTGAATCTGGATTCAAGCGATGTGGTCATTATCAGCGGTGGTGCGCGGGGGATAACTTCGGCGGCGGCCCTGGCACTCGCAAGACACACCGGATCGCGCCTGGTTCTGTTGGGCAGATCGCCGGATCCTGTGCCGGAGCCCTCGTGGCTATTATCTCTGGAAGATGAAGCCGCAATGAAAAAGGCTATTTTGGAAAACGCATATAAGGACAAAACGCTATCGCCGGCTGACTTGGAAGCAATTTATAAAAGCCACGTCACAAATCGTGAAATCAGCCGAAACCTGGCGGCATTGAAATCAACCGGAGCGACTGTCAGTTATTATTCGGTGGACTTACGTAATCGAAAAGCCGTCCGCGCCAGTGTTGATGCCATCCGCTTGGATCACGGTCCCATCGCCGGCATCATTCACGGTGCCGGCGTGCTGGAGGATCGACTGATCATCGATAAAACTCCCGACCAATTCGAGCGGGTTTTCGATACCAAGGTTAACGGGTTGAAGAATCTGTTAGAGGCCACTTGTGAAGATTCCTTAAAGTATCTGGTGGTTTTTTCTTCGGTCGCCGCGCGATTCGGCAACAAAGGGCAGGTGGATTATGCCATGGCCAATGAGGTCTTAAACAAGATCGCTCAGGCCGAGTCATTTGCAAGAGATGATTGCCGGGTCATCGCAATCAATTGGGGGCCATGGGACGGCGGTATGGTAACACCAGCTCTGAAACGTGAGTTTGAACGCAAAGGCATCCATCTAATCCCGCCTGATGCGGGAGCCAGGTGCTTGCTCCATGAAATGATGGCAGACAAAAACGTTGGGGTGGAAGTTGTTATCGGAGCTGAAATCAATGACCGCAACCAATCAAAGCAGCCCGCACTGATTAAATCTTCAGCGGTCATTAATAAATCGTCGCAAACCCTGTGCTTCGAACGTGATATCGATATTTCGCAATATCCGGTTCTGAATGCCCATATCATTGACGGAAAACCCGTGGTACCACTGGCCTTGATGATGGAATGGTTTGCCCATGGCGCTTTGCATCCAAACCCCGGGCTGATCCTGCATGGTTTGGACGATATTCAGGTCCTCAAAGGAATACGTCTAGAACACGGGAAACACCAAGTCCGTCTGTTTGCCGATAAACTCAGGAAAAAAGACGGCCATTATGAAGTAGCGGTTGAACTCAGAGGCGACAACGGCCTGGGTCAGGATGTCATTCATTCGCGAGCTAAAGCTATTTTGGGCAATCACCTGGTTTCACCCCCTCCTTATCAATTATCCAAGGTGATGATTGCCGGGACATATAACAAAAGTACTGAAGAGATCTACGATGAAATTCTTTTTCACGGCTTCGAGCTACGCGGTATTCGTAAAATCAATAGCTGCTCAACTCGCGGAATGGTTGCACGTCTGTCAGCAGCACCCGGGCCGCGAGAATGGATGTCTGCGCCTCTAAGGGATCGATGGATTGCCGATCCTTTAGTACTGGATAGTGCCTTCCAGATGGCCATTGTATGGTGTTATGAAGAAAAACAAGCCGTATCGCTGCCAAGTTCCGTGGCCTCATATCGTCAGTATCGGCGTCAATTCCCAACTGAAGGCGTCACAGCGGTGCTAGAGGCCGGTGAAATTACCGACAACAAAATGCGGGGAGATTTTACTTTTTCCGATTCCAATGGTGAGATTGTGGCACGCCTGGCGGGGTACCAAGCGACGATGGATGCATCCCTGCTCAAGGCTTTTAAACCCCGTTATAGGGCTTTAGCTTAAATAGCTTTTTCAATATTCTTGTGAACATCAGCGGATACGCCGCAAAATTCTACGGATTCAATGGTTGAAACGAAGGTTTTGCAGGGCTGACAGTATTTTTTAGGTTTACCTCGTCCGGACCAAAGCAGTTTTGCTCTATGGGAGATGCCGCATTTCGGACAAATACACTCGACGGTAAGACCATCGCGGTCATTATCTCCATCCTGAAAAATACAGCTTTGTTCTCCATCTAAACAATAGCTATTGTTTGTGACAGGCATGATCATACCTCTTTTTGGTTCTGCAGATTTTTAGTACTTCTGTTGCATAGACTTGCCAAATAACCCCGGCGGAGATTCCATCACCGCTTTTTCTTTTTTTTATATTTCCGAATAAGATCCTCGATAGCCTCCTCTAAGAGAACACCGATGGATTTATCCTCGTCAACTGCGAGATGTTTCAATGCTTTAAGGCAATCCACATCAATTCTGGTGGAAAATGTCTTCTTTTGACTCATACGTATAAACTTATATTATTTTTTTCTTTATTTCAAGCAAATTTATTAAATTTATATAAATTTTGTTAACAACATATTATTTCTATTTTTTAATAATTAAACTATCATAGAAATTAATAAAACAATCCTAATGACCTCGCCTCATGCCTCAATCTCTTTATCTCATTAGCAGGGCCGACTATTGAAAAGCCGTTGTTAATTTAATAAGATAGGGATCGGAAGGCATAAAGTCCCAAATTCAGAACTACTGATGTGTCGTAAATTTACGCTTATTTTTACTACACATTCTGTAGGTTCTTTAGATATCAGGGCCTCCCGAGAAGTTTTTCCAATTGGGGTCAGGAGCCCTGAAATTTGGCACAGACCTATTCGCCGGCAGCCGCAATCGGTGGGGTTGAAATTAAGAATAACCCAGGTATCTGGATATGAATGACAAGTATCGCTTCGATGTCATCGTGATAGGAGCAGGACCCGCAGGATCCACCGCGGCATATCTGCTGGCGTCACATGGCTACAGGGTTCTGATTCTCGATAAAAGCACCTTTCCTAGAAGTAAACTTTGCGGCGGACTCTTGACTTGGAAAACCATAAAAGTGCTGGAAAACATTTTCCAGGCGACCACCAAGTTTCTTAAATCTAAAAGGGTAATCACCTGCAGCACGTTTAAATACCAAGTCGTCAGCAATACCGGGATTTCTTTTAAGAGCCGACTGGATTATCCCTTTCACTTCGTACAGCGGACTGCTTATGACGCTTTTTGGTTAAATTTGGCCTGCCGGGCAGGCGCTGATTTCAGACCCGGCGAAAAAGTCATCTCTTTTGATCATTTGAATTCAGGGGGCAAAATCAAAACAGACCAGGGTAACGAATTTCGGGGGAACTTCATTTTCGGTGCCGACGGTGCTGTCAGCAAAGTAAGAGGATGGCTGGCCTCAAAGAACTTCATTCATTCAGACTGGAAATCTAATTTGGCCACTGCTTTGGAAGTTCTGGTATCAAGCCAGCAAACACCAGCGCTGCCGGATTATCCCCACATTTATTTCGGCTACATCCCTTGGGGATATGCCTGGTGTTTTCCGGGAGATCGTTTTCGGGCGATAGGCATTTGTGGATTGAACGCTAAAGCGGGTAAACTCCTGAGAAATGGATATAAATCCTTCCTGGACTCAATTTCCATCTCCAGAGAGCACCTCCCAGCTCCTGCGAGCCACGCCTTACCCTATGGTAACTATCTTAAGAATCCTGGATACGGAAATGTTTTGTTGCTGGGGGATGCCTGCGGTTTGGCGGATCCCTTGTTGGGCGAAGGCATTTACTATGCACATAAAAGTGCACAGCTGGCTGCTGAGGCAGTTGAGCGATTTTATTTTGAGCCACCAGCGGCTCTACAAGAATACGCCCGTCGGTTAAATCAAGTCATCATCTCTGAGCTCAAATATGTACACATCGGTCGTCAAATCATATTCTCGCTGCCGGGAGTATGGCCTTACCGCGTGCTGACATCACTGCTTAAGATCATGCCGAAAAAATGCGAAGAGACCATTCAGGGGCAACGGTCATTTAAATGGTTTCGCCCGCTCTGATGTCTCCGATTGAGTCAGAACCGACTAATAGACAACATCTATTTCTTCGTATGAAATATTTTTTGTTCGAATCCTTACGCCAATCGTTCCACCAGCGAGAATGAGCCGCATCGAATTTTTTTCTCGAATGACGATCATATCTACCTGGCTGTTTTCCGCTTTTTTCTCAACCTCTTCTACCAGTTGTTGGGCGCTGCTGATGCGCACGCCGTCATACTCAATGATGATATCACCCGCAGTCAGATCCAGGGATTGTGCCTGAGAAAACTCAACGACGCTCATGACTTGAGCAACACTTGTCGACTCAAGCGGATTCCGTCGATCCGTCTGTAGACTTTCAGATATCGTTAAATCGCTCACTGATTCCGGTAGCACCACAACTCGTGTCAGCCTGGCATCATCGAACTGGATGGCAAAGTTTTTAACACCAAGATACCGCAGCATCCTTTTCAGCAAGGTTTCCAATGTGTCTGCTTTGAAAGAAAATGTGAATTTCTCACCTTTTCTGTTCCCCAACCCAGAAATCTCTACCGAATATTTATCAGATAGTTCTTGGAAAATTTCAACTAGATCCGAGTTCTGTGCATTAATAGCTATATGTCCATTAGGGTCTCGGATAATTTCATTGGAGGCATTGGCAGGTACTGTTGTTGCCCAAAAGGCAGTCCAAAACAGAAGATAAGATAGTAGTAAATGAATTCTTTTCATGGTAGATCTTTTTTTTAAATAGTCATATAGATAATCTGCCTCGTTCATTTGGGAAACTTTCTGTTTTCTAAAAGTTTTCGGGTTTAATTTTCAAAACCCATCCAGTTTCAATTACCATATAAACAAATTACTTTAAGGAAGTAAGTTTGTCAAGCTTTGAGAGCACACCTATTCCCCGAGTGTAGTCGCGTAAAAGCATAGGGCTTATTCCCTTGACAATGCAAATTTTGGCACTATGCTGAAACAGTTAGGTGCAATAATGCTCAATTTATATTGTCCAGGAGATTAAAAAAAAGAAAATCGAGCATCTACTCAATAAACCCCGTATGAGAAAAATGGAGGCAATCATGAAAATTATCATCACGTCCTTGGCGACAGGCTTTCTTTTAATGTTTATCATGGCTGGAAACCTCGCTGCCCACTGCGAAATTCCCTGTGGCATCTATGACGATCAACTGAGAGCCAATTTGATCTATGAACACACGGTCACCATTGAAAAATCCATGAAAAAAATCGTTGCGCTGAGCAAAGAAGCTCCTGCGAATTATAATCAACTGGTTCGATGGGTTTCCAACAAGGAGGAACATGCCAACAAAATTCAGCACACCATATCCCAGTATTTTATGACCCAGCGTCTGCAACCGGATGCAAAAAAGTATCCTGATAAACTGTCGGTGCTGCACAAGATGCTTCTGGCAGCAATGAAGTGTAAACAAAGTATCGATATTGCGAATGTCCAAACCTTGCGTTCGCTGTTAACAGAGTTCGAAATTATGTACTTTGGCCATAGTCTGCGCTAATCTTAATTTGTGAGATTTAATCGAAATCCTTTCTTGGTCATGCTTATCCCGGACTTTTTTTTAGGCGTTAAAGTATCCATTGCTGCTTGCCTTGCTTTGTCCGTTGAGGTATAAATATGGATTTGTGATTGGATAGAACCGAACCACCTTCATAAACCACCAGCTCTGCCGCTGAGAATTGAAAAGGTTCTACCGTTAAAAAGTAACCTGGAACCATAATTCTTTTAAATATTAGCGATCACCAGCAGAGCGAGGCCCCGGCACTTTTCAGGGGCCTTCCTCATACTCCCAGCTCTGCTGGTGATCGCTGATTCGGACAAGAATACTAAATCGTTAGACAACGATGACGCCCAAAAAACCCATTGCTGTGGTCGGCATGGCGGGATTGTTTCCCGGAGCGGACAATATTGAAATTTTCTGGCAAAACATCCTAAACGGAATGGATGCGTGTGCTGAGGTAAATCCGGGTCGCTGGCGCGTTGCGCCAGACATGATGTATCACCCCAAGCCCCAGCCGGATAAAGCCTATTCAAAGCGTTGTAACCTGATCACTGACTTTAAATTTGATCCTGCCGGTTTTGATATCGATCCGAATTTGTTGGTTACACTCGACCCACTGTATCACATTGTCTTGCAGGTTGGCAAAGATGCCGTTAACGGCATCCCGCAAACATCGCTGAATCGCCGACGCACCGGTGTGGTTCTGGCTGCCATCGCCTTGCCGACCGATGCGACTTCCGAAATCACCCATCAGATTCTGGGTGCTGCCGTTGAAGAAAAACTATTTCATGATCCGGGTCACACCCATTTAGACGGTCATACCGCGTTATCCCGTGCGCAATATTTGTCCAGTAGGGTAACAAGTCTGCCTGCCGCTATTCTTGCCAGAGCTTTTGGGTTAGGCGGCGGCACCTACACCCTCGATGCGGCCTGCGCATCTTCTCTGTATGCCGTCAAGTTGGCCTGTGACGAGCTGCATGCTCATCGCACGGATACCATGCTGGCCGGCGGCGTTTCCCGACCCAACTGCCTGTTTACCCAGGTCGGTTTCAGTCAGCTTAAGGCCCTGTCGCCCTCCGGACGCTGTGCCCCCTTTGATAGAAATGCCGATGGTCTTGTTGTCGGTGAAGGTGCCGGCATACTGGTTTTAAAACGTCTGGCGGACGCCGTTCAGGATGGCGACCCGATTTACGGGTTAATTCAAGGCGTCGGCCTTTCCAATGATATGGGCGGAAATTTACTAGCCCCCGACAGTGAAGGCCAGATACGCGCCATGACCAGCGCCTATGAATCCTGCCGCTGGTCGCCCCATGATATCGATTTGATCGAATGTCATGGTGCCGGCACGCCCCGGGGAGATCTGACGGAACTCCACAGCCTGAAGAAATTGTGGGGAGAGACTGGCTGGGTGAAATATCAGTGTGCTATCGGTTCAGTGAAAGCCATGATCGGTCATTTGTTGACCGCTGCCGCCGCGGCGGGAATGATCAAAACATTGCTGGCATTGCATCATAAAATGTTGCCGCCCTCATTGAATTTTAACAGCCCCCCCCAACCCGATCCCCTAATTAACAGTCCATTTCACGTACAAACGCAGCCGGAAACCTGGCATCGCCGGAATAAGGATCGACCACGGCGCGCAGCGGTGAGTGCGTTTGGGTTCGGCGGCATCAATGCGCATTTATTGATCGAAGAATGGGATTCGAAGGCGGAAGGCTCAAGGCTCAAGGCAAAAGGCAGAGTACAAAGTACAGAACTTGGAAGTTCAAATGTAGAAGAAACCGGAATCGAGTTTCCCGCATCGAGCATCCAGCGTCGAGAAGAAGTCGCCATTATTGGCATGGCAACGGCTATTGGATCGCTACCCACCTTGCGCGATTTTCAGGAACTGATATTTAGCAATAAAACGAATTTAAAACCACCCCCCGCTCATCGTTGGAAAGGATGCGATCATGAGGTTTCCCGTGAACTCGTGAACCAAAAAATTATCGGTGGATTCTGTGAGGAGGTCTCCATAATCCCGGGTGAGTTTCACATACCCCCTAAAGAAATCCCCGACATTCTCCCCCAGCAACTCCTGATGTTGAAAGTCGCCGCCGCCGCCATGAAGGATGCCGGATTCGCCTTGCGAGAAGAACGGCTAGACATGGGGGCCGTTATTGGCATCGATTCTGATTTCGAAGCCGCCAATTTTCATCTGCGCTGGCAATTGTTCAATGTGATTGACGGCTGGGCGCAAAACTGCCAATCGACTCCCCAAGAGGAAGAAAAGTACACCTGGTTGCGATCATTGCAGGATACCTGCAACCCGCCGCTCACAGCAAGCCGCACCCTCGGTGCCTTAGGCGGTATTGTCGCCAGCCGGGTTGCCCGCGAATTTCGATTCGGCAGCCCAAGCTTCGTGGTATCCTGTGAGGAGGCTTCCGGTTTAAAAGCGCTTGACATCAGCGTCAACGCTTTGCAGCAAAATGAGACGGCGGCATACCTAGTAGGCGCGGTGGACTTGGGCGGTGATCTCCGCAACATAATTTTGTCGTCCCGGGCCAGAACGTTTTCGCAGCGCCAACGCATCCGCCCCTTCGATCGATCGGCAGACGGGACCTTGCCCGGTGAAGGCGCTGCCGCCATGGTCATCAAACGACTTGATCGTGCAATAGCGGACGGTAACCGAGTCTATGCCGTCATCAATGGAATCGGCAGCGCCAGCGGCGGCGGCGTTGACTCACCGTTGCCTTCAAAAGACGCCTACATCCGCTCCCTCAAACGCTGTTGGCAGGATGCCAGGAATGCGCCCACATCGATCAGCCTCATAGAAACTCATGGCAGCGGCGATCCTGCCGAGGACGATCTGGAGTCCCTGGCCCTGCATGAATTTATCGGAAACCAGAATTCCCGCTGTGCCATTGGATCGCTAAAGGCCAATATCGGTCACACCGGCGCGGTCGCCGCCTTGGCTTCCGTGATCAAAACCGGGCTATGTCTATATCATGAAATCATCCCTCCCTTGACAAACTTCACGATGCCCAAAAATTCACTCTGGCACCAGAACAAGTTCCACTTCCCCACCCATCCTCAGTTCTGGCTCAGAGATCGCAAGGACGGTGTCCGCAACGCAATGATTGGCGCCATGACAACCGACGGCAATTGCATGCATGTCCTCCTTGCTGGATTTGAAGGCGAGTCGACAACTCTAGCGAAAAATGATCTTGTTAAGCAGGTTCGACGGGAGAGAAAAAAACCAGTGGGACTTCAGCCTTTGGGGCTCTTTGCCATCGAAGGAAAAAGCAGAAAATCTCTGCTATCTGGTCTGGCGTCACTCCGTCGGCACATCGAAAATCACCTCTCGGCCCCTCGTCGTAATAACTGCCATGTCAGGGATTCTGCCATCGAAGCGGTCGCCCGCACCTGGTATCAGAAAGTCGGTATCCATCCAGAGTACCCGCAGGCCCTTTCGATTGTTGGCGATGACCTGTCCCAACTTAAAGCGCAAATTGTCGCAGCCCGGCGGGCAGTTGAATCGGACAGCCCCAAGACCCTAACGAAAAGAAACGGTTTCAACTATCGGTTGAATCCTTTGGGACACACCGGGGAGCTGGCCTTTGTCTTTCCGGGTTCCGGCAGCCATTATTTGGGCATGGGCCGGGACATCGGGGTGCATTGGCCTGAGATATTACACCGCATGGATGCACAGACCCTGCAATTAAAAACCCAGTTGGTGCCGGAATGTTATATTCCCTGGCGGACATCCTGGGAGCCGGGCTGGCAAAAATCGGCCTATGAAAACATTATCGCCGATCCTCTGACCATGATCTTCGGCCAGGTGGTTCACGGATCGGTGGTCGCCGAACTAATGGCGCATTTCAGCATCAAGCCTGCGGCTGTAATGGGGTACAGTCTGGGAGAATCGGCCGGATACTTCGCCATGCATGTCTGGCCGGAACGTGGCGAAATGCTCCGGCGTATGAAAAATACCAATTTATTTTCCACCGAGCTTGCCGGTCCCTGCAATGCGGCCCGCAAGGTGTGGAGTGTCGCTCCTGATGAAAAGGTCGACTGGCGTGTGGCGGTGGTAAATTGCAAGGCTGATTTGGTTCGCCGTGTCGTCAGCCGATATAAGACCACCCGCCTGCTAATTATCAATACGCCCGCAGAATGCGTCATTGGCGGACGCAAGCTGGATGTTCGGGCCGCCATCGAAGACCTCGATTGCGACGCCATTTATCTGGACGGTATCGTTACAGTGCATTGCGACGCCCTAAGGCCTGTGATGGAGGCCTACCGGGAGTTGCACGTTTTCCCAACCCATCAACCACACGGCATCCGCTTTTACAGCTGCGCCCTCGGCCGTTCTTTCAAATTAACTGAAAAAAAGGCTGCCGACTCAATCCTCAACCAAGCCTTGTACGGTTTTGACTTTACGGCAACGGTACAGCAAGCTTACCGGGACGGTGTCCGCATATTTTTGGAGATAGGACCTTATACTTCCTGCACCCGCATGATTGACAGCATCCTGCAGGAAAAGCCCCATCTGGCGCTTTCAGCCTGTAACAAGGGAGAGGACGACTACACAACCATCGTTAAGGTCTTGGCGGCCTTGATCGCGGAACGGGTGCCGGTTGATCTTGATAAGCTTTACGGCGCCAACGCTTATCCTCCGGTGATATTAGCACCGGATGAAATCATCTCTCAGAATCGTATAAAGGTCATTGTAGGCGGTACAGCGATCTTCCCTGCCCTGCCATACAGTGAGGATAGAAGTCAGAGGGCCTTGACGCCCGAAGGTGAAATGCGGCCTCCGACCCGTAGTGGCCATGTGGGCCTACGCCCTGGAGAGAAGGCGGAGTTA
>JASFFJ010000075.1:0-16825 GCA_050124355.1 Desulfobacterales bacterium
TTTTATCGCGACAGAGAGGCTGAAAGAAATTTATGATAGGAAAACAATTGCAGCGTTTACTTATTTGTATCGGCATCGGCCTAACGATTTCATTCCCGGCACTTGTCATCGCTCAAGAGACCACCGGTACCTTTAACCTCACTCAAACCATCGAGACGGCTCTCAAAGCCAATCTGAGCCTGAAGCAATCCAGAGAGGAGGTGAATGCCGCCCTGGCAACCAAAAAAGCCCGGACAACTAATTTTTTCCCGACGCTAAGCGCGAGCTATGGTTATATACGCCGAGATCAAGAAACGAGACAGTCCCTGCAAGGACAGCAGGGGCAACAAACGAATGTTATCATCAATCCGGAGGACGAATACAATTTCATAACTTCTTTTTCCCAGCCCATTTTTACCGGATTTGCTCTGATCAATCAGTACAAAATAGCAAGCATGGGGCTTGATGTCGCTGAGATATCAGAAAAACTCACACGGCAGGACATTATTTTAGATGCTAAAAATGCTTATTTTTCAATTTTAAAGTCACAAAAACTGATGGACGTGGCCGAAGACACGGTTAAGCAGGTTACCGCCCAGAAGGAAGTGGCCGAAAATATGTATCAGGTCGGAATGAGCCCCTTAAATGATTTGCTGCAAAGTCAGGTGCAGTTAGCCAACGATAAACAGAGGTTTATTACCGCCCAGAACAACCTGGAAATCAGCAAATCCCAATTCAATACCCTGCTTCGTAGACCCGTGAATGCTCCGGTGGCCATTGTAGACATTCTTGATTACACGCCCTTTGACCAGGACATCAACTACTGTCTGACCCAGGCCAACCAAAATCGGCTGGAGCTCCAAGTGGCAGACCTGGAGGTTCAAATCGCACAAAAAGATTATCAACTTTCCAAAAGGAGTTATTTCCCGTCCATCGACCTGACCGGGACCTTGACCCGCCGGGGCACCGATTGGGATGTCGATGGCGGCGAAGGCATTGCGGATAAGAAATTTTGGGACATTCGGGCGACGGCCTCCTGGGATTTCTGGGAATGGGGCCGAACCCGCTACGGGGTGAAGGAAAAGTTGAGCCGACTTTCCCAGGCCAAATATAGCAAGGAAAATATTTTGGATAACATTGAGCTGGAGGTTAAACAGGCGTTCCTCAGAACCAAAGAATCGGAAAAGAATATCACCACCATTGAAAAAGCCATCGAACAGGCCAAGGAGAACCTTCGAATAACTGAAGAGCGTTACAAGGAACAGGTATCGACCACCACGGATGTGCTAGTGGCCCAGACTCTACTAACCGAAACAATGACAAATTATTACAATGCGTTATATGATTTTAAAATAGCAAAATCTGTCCTCTATCGGGCCATCGGCCAGGAAATAATGGAATGATGGACGCCGGTGAGAAAAGTTTCATCATTCGGATGTTCCACGTTCACCACAATTTTGGTTCCAACAAAGCCCTCATCGATATTACCCTCGACATCGCCAAAAATGAATTTGTATTCATTAGCGGTCCCAGTGGCGCTGGCAAAACAACCCTACTAAAGCTTCTTTATCTGGGTGAGCCCGTATCCGAGGGTCAGGTGTTGATTGACGGGATAAATCTTGCTCGAATTCCCCGCAAAAAAATACCCATCTTGAGACGAAAATTCGGTATCATCTTTCAGGATTATAAACTGATCCCCACCAAAAGTGTCTATGACAATGTCGCGCTCGTCCTCGAGGCCGGCGGTGCCCAAAGGCGCATCATTCCAAAAAAGGTTAAAAGCATCCTGCGATCCGTTGGAATGGAAGACAGGCTCAAATCATTCCCACCCAGTTTGTCCGGCGGCGAGCAGCAGCGGATTGCTGTGGCCAGAGCCATCATCGGCGATCCCAAAATAATTCTTGCAGATGAACCTACTGGCAGTCTGGATGACGAGTCTGCCGAAGCCATCCTCGATCTTCTCAAAGACGCGCATATTCGGGGGACAACCGTTATTATTGCCACCCATGACAAGTCACTGATGCGTAAAACAGGAGGGTATGTTCTGACCCTTCGACAAGGACGGATTGAATCATCAGCGTTCCTGGAAAAACAGTATGATGCTGCCATTTATTAAACGAGCCATAGACGACATTTTACAAAACAGATTTTTAAATTTTGTCACTATCATCACCATCGCGCTGGCAATTTTAATTGCCGGCGCATTTATCCTTTTTTTTGTCAATACCAGTGCGATCATCGATTCCTGGAAAAGAGGCCTGCGAATCATGGCTTATTTAAAACCGGGTATCCATAATGCCGATCTCGACCAATTAAAAGGCATCATTCAATCCCTGGACGGCGTACACAGTTTACGGTTTATCTCAAAGCAAGAGGCGATAGACAGCCTTAAGAACCAGATGCAACATCACGCCTCTCTTTTTGAAAATCTTACCGAAAACCCCCTGCCCGACAGCTTTGAAATCCGGATGACAGCTGCCAGCGGCAGCTGGCAAAGGATTGAATCCCTGGCCAATCAAATTGAATCCTTGAGTCCGATTGAAGAGGTGCAATACGGCCGGCAATGGATTGGGCGCTTTGTCCGTATTATTTCACTGTTTCGAATGGCGGGATATGCCATGGGCGTACTCTTTTTCACGGCATCCATATTTATTGTTGCAAACACGATCCGTCTTATCATTTATTCAAGACGTGAAGAGGTTGAAATTATGCGGTTAGTGGGAGCTACCGATCGCTTTATTAAAATGCCCTTTTACATTGAAGGACTCATCCAGGGCGCACTCGGCGCTGCCATTGGCCTGGTAATCCTGTCTATTTCATTTTATTTTGTCTCTTCAAATATCGAGCAGGGAATTTCTGCGGGTCAATTTCGCCTTGAATTTCTTTCTCCCAAGATTATCGGAGGAATCCTGCTGAGCAGCATGCTGGTCGGATGGCTGGGATGCTATGTTTCGTTGAAACAATTTCTGAAGACGTGAACCGGATATGCAGACAATTGGCATTTGATCTTTTTTGAGATTTGAATATTGGAATTTATTTGTAATTTGGTGCGTGGAATTTGGGATTTATGTTTTTGCCGGGCTTAGGTCACGATCGGTTTTCTCGGATAAATTAAAATGTTTAGCTACTCCAAAAACTCTATCCAGAAAATACTGTTCCTGCTCACCGTACTGTCCTTGCTTTTCGAAATAATAGACGTCTGGCATGCCGATCACCATACGATGGGCTTGGTGATTGCGGCCGATGTCGATACACTCCACCAACGCAAGAGAGATATCCGTCGTAAAATCGAAAGAGGGCGACAGGATGTTGTAGCGATTAATCGCCGGGAAAGCAATATTATTCAGCAGTTAAATCAGGTTGAGATAGCGCTGAATACCAGCAAAAAACGCGCCGATAGTCTAAAAAGGGAGATAGAAAAGCTTGGGCGCATGATCGACGAAACATCTACCGCATCGGAAAAATTGAGAAAGCGAGTTCGTGCCAATGAAAAATATGTGTCCAAGCGCCTGGTGGCCCTCTATAAATTAAACCGCATCGGACAGTTTCATCTGCTGGCTTCCGCAGAATCCATGAATGAATTTATTCAATGCAGCGCCGCATTGGAGCGAATTTTGATCAATGATGAAAAAATCCGACATAACTTGATAGAAAATCTGGTTGAGCTAAAGAATATGCTTAAACGGCTGAACGCGGCTAAAGCTCTCAAAAGCGCTCATGCTGCCGAACACCAGCAGCAAACCAGATTAATGTCCTTGGAACAATCGAGGCGTTCCAAATTACTTGCAGACATCCGTAAACAGAAGTCTCTGGAACTGGCCGCCATTGACGCCTTGGCCCAGGCGGCAGCAGCTCTTGAGGGCAAGATAGCATCACTGAATACTAAAGAGTTGGAGACCACACCGGATAATAATGCTTCAGAATTATTGTTTTCCGCTCATAAAGGCTTGCTTATCATGCCGGTTAACGGTAAGATTATAAATTTCTACGGACAGTATAAGAATTCGAAATATAATATTACCAATTTTCGCAGTGGCATTGATATCAAAGCGGATCAGGGAGAGCCGATTCGGTCTGTCTTCAAAGGAAAGGTTATTTTTTCAGAGTGGTTTAAAGGCTATGGAAACATGATTATTATTGATCATGGCAAAAGTTATTACACGGTCTATGCCCACTTGGAAGAGGCATTCAAATCCAAAGGCGACGCGGTTGATGCCGGAGAAGTCATCGCCACATTGGGGGACACCGGATCCATAACGGGTGCAAAGCTTTATTTTGAAGTGCGTCACCACGGCAACCCGATGAATCCGTTGAATTGGTTAAAAAAAGGATAAGAAGGAGCACCTTAATGATTAGCAAAAAAAAGCGGAATGTAAAGCTGTGGTTATTAATGGTAATCGCAGTTGTTTTCTGGACCGTCGGCACTGGTTTCTATCGAGATCTGTCAGCCAAGAACGAAGAAGCATATGAGGAATTAAAAGTATTTTCGGATGTCATCGAATTGATTGAGAAGGAATATGTTGATGAGGTGAATACCAAGGAGTTGATTCAAAAGGCGATTGAGGGAATGGTTCACAGCCTGGATCCTCACTCTTCGTTGCTCCCGCAAGAAGCCTTCGAAGATTTACAGATAGACACCAAGGGAAAGTTTACCGGCATCGGTATCCATATCACCATGAGAGATGGCTTTGTAACGGTGATTTCGCCGATTGAGGACACCCCCGCCCATAAAGCCGGGATAAAGGCCCGTGACAGGATTATTAAAGTTGACGGCAAACCCACTAAGGATTTAAGAGAAGCGGTAAATATGATGCGGGGACCCAAAGGAACACCGGTAGGCGTAACCATTTTGCGCGAGGGTGTTAAGCAGCCGCTCGAATTTGAACTCGTCAGAGATGTCATCCCCATTCAAAGTGTCAAATCCATCATCTTGAAACCCGGCTATGGCTTTATCCGCTTGTCAAATTTTACCGGAACCACCAACACCGAAATGGAAAAGGCTCTGAGAAAATTGGAGAGCTCAAAGGATCCCTTGAAAGGGTTGATATTGGACCTGCGCAACAATGGTGGTGGACTGTTGAATCAGTCCCTCAAAGTGACCGATCTTTTTTTAGATGAAGGTAAAATTCTTTCGATCAAAGGACGTAACTCAAAAAATACCAAGGTATTTAATGCATCTGCTTCAAGCGAAAAACGCACCTATCCGCTGGTGGTATTGATCAATGCCGGAAGCGCCAGCGCATCAGAGATTGTTGCCGGTGCATTGCAAGACCACAAACGTGCACTGATACTGGGAACCACCTCTTTCGGCAAAGGATCGGTACAGACAGTGGAAACCTTGCGGGACGGTTCCGGTCTTAAATTAACCATCGCCCGTTACTACACGCCGAGCGGCCGATCGATCCAGGCCAAGGGGATTGAGCCGGATATTTTTTTAGAACACCAGCTTTTGGATCCTGCAGAAAGCAAGGGAAAAGAAGAAGGACTCCTAAAAGAAAAAGATCTGGAAAATCATCTCGAAGCTGAGCCAAGCGACAAACAAGACAAAAAAGACGAAGGTGATAAGGGAACTCAGGAAAAATCCAGAATGCAGGAGGTCGAATTCAGGGTCGGTCCGTTGAAACCGGAAACGCTTCAATCCGATAATCAGATTATGCGGGCCCTCGAACTTCTGGAGGGCTATGAAATTTTTAAAAATTTTAAAAGCTAAATGACAAAACGAAAAGCGACCCGCAAAAAGAAAATACGCAGAAAATCGAGAAAGAAAAAATTATTCCAAAGTTCTTTGGTCAAGGTTCTTGCCGGTGTGTCAATTTTAGTATTGCTGGTGATTGCTGCTGGACTGTTGATGCATTTTCTGATTAGCCCTGAAAAACTGTCAACGTCTGTCACCCCCATTAAGACGGTACCGGACACCCGGCAGACCGTTGCCAAGAGCCCCACTTTTGAGATATATCCCTCCAAAAAGTTCCCGTCGGTGAAAAAGCCGGTAACATCCGCCACACCCGCAAAGCATCGCCCCCGGGTTGCCATTATTATCGATGATCTGGGTTATGACAAAAAAATAGCGATAAAATTTAGCAAGCTTAATGCTATGCTTACCTTTTCAATCCTACCCCACAGCCCGCATCAGGAAACCATCGCCCATCTGTCAAAGGAAAAAGGGTTTGACATCATGCTTCATCTGCCGATGGAGCCTGTTGAATATCCGGAAGTAAATCCCGGTCCAGGAACCCTGCTAACCTCTATGACGCCGGATCAGTTGACTCGTCAGCTTGAAAATGATTTGGATGCAGTACCATTTATCCAGGGGGTCAACAATCATATGGGTTCGAAGATGACGTCAGCCTCCAGTCAGATGTATCAGATTTTCACGATCCTGAAAAAAAGAGGCCTCTATTTCGTTGACAGCCGCACGACCGTGGAGACGCTCTGCAAACCTTCGGCTCGTCTGTTTCAGATCCCGTTTGCCCAGAGGGATGTTTTTTTAGACCATGTGGCAACTGAAGATTTTATCCGTAAGCAGCTAAATGAGTTGGTTAGAATCGCCCAGCACAAAGGATATGCCGTCGGGATCGGTCACCCGCATCTACTGACATATCAAGTTCTTCGCGAGATGCTCCCTGAATTACAAAAAAAGGTCCGACTGGTTCCGGCTTCAGAGATTGTCGATCTGGTTGGATAAATGTAATTTGAGTGCATTATAATACATCCTGTCTTGACACAGCCCAATGATTTTCTTATGATTTTCCTATCACTCAATTCCTAAGCCACCGGCTATCCGGTGAGGATATAGAAGGTTCTAACGTTACCGTGAGAGCATGCTTCGTGGTCTAAACCTGATCGATGCCGGCGGCTTATGAATTGAGATCTTGGACCTTCAGCTTTGGTTTTTTTGAAATGTCTGTTCTTGAGCGGTCGTTTCACACAAAAATTCGACCAAGATGAAGTATCGACAGGATGATTCTAGGAATAGAGCAATATGAACGAATCGCTGCCGTTATATAACAGTCGACTAAACAAAATTTACATTCAATATCTAAAAAAATATTATCCGGATATTGACGTCGACTCAATTCTTAAAGAAGCTTCTATTGCCAAATACGAAATAGACGATCCAGCCCACTGGTTTACCCAGGAACAGCAGGATCGTCTGCAAGACATTTTGGTTGCCCGCACGGGTAATCCGAATATTGCACGGGAAGCAGGTCGATTTTCAACATCATCGGAAGGGCTGGGAGCGGCGAAACAATATGCCCTGGGGTTGATGAGCCCGAGTACCATTTACCTCCTGATCGAAAAAATGTATGCCCTGATGAGCCGCGGGGCGGATGTCAAAGCCAAAAAAATTCGTTCAAACCAGGTCGAAATTACCGCCGTTCCCAGATCAGGCGTTAAAGAAAAGCCATACCAGTGCCAAAACAGAACCGGCACCTTTGAATCCCTGGCGCGAATGTTTACGGATAAATTTGCTCATCTTGAACATCCTTCCTGTATTCACCGGGGAGATGATTGCTGCCGCTATGTCATCAGCTGGACGAATAGTCCAATGCTTCGTTTGAGACAGATCCGAAATTATTATGTGATCATCAGTGTTATAATTTTGCTATTATTACTAACGAAGCTGCCTTTTTTGACTTGGGGAATTGCAGCGCTGGTCAGTGCTTTTATCACATTGATATTGTCATATTATACGGGTAATCTTGAAAAAAAAGCATTGATAAAAATGGTGGAGCTCCAGTCGGAAACCGCTCACGACAACATCGTTGAAGGCAATCTCCGCTACAACGACGCCCTGCTGGTTCAGGAAATCGGCCAGGCCGCTTCGAATATATTTGATATCAATCAGCTGTTGAGAGCGGTCGCCGGAGTGATGGAAAAACGGCTGGAGTTTGACCGCGGAATGATCATGCTGACCGACATGAAAGAATCTAAATTACGGTATGTTACCGGTTATGGTCAGAGCCCGGACGAAGAAAAAATATTAAAAAAGACGACATTTCATCTCGACAATCCCGAGTCCAAGGGTGTGTTTGTGTTGGCTGTCAAAGAGCAGCGCCCCTTTCTTGTTAACGATATCAGCGAAATCCAGGATTCATTGTCCCCCAATAGTTTAGAGGTGGCAAGGCTGCTGGGTAGTAAATCTCTGATCTGTGTTCCCATAATTTATGAAAAAAAACCCTTTGGAATTTTGGCGGTCGACAACAGGAAATCCAGCAGGCCGTTGATCCAAAGCGACATGAGTCTATTGATGGGTGTGGCATCCCAGCTGGCGGTCAGTATTGCCAACACTCTGGCATTTGAAAAACTGCAAACCAGTGAAAAAAAATATCGCGAATTGGTACAAAACGCCAACAGTATCATTTTACGGCTCGATACCGGCGGAAAGATTATCTTTTTCAACGAATTCGCCCAGCGATTTTTTGGCTATTCGGAAAAGGAACTTATCGGTAAATATGCCGGATCCATCATTTTACCGGCATCAGGGGCAAAACGGCCACGTTTTGAGAAGCTCATCAAATTCCTGCAAAAAGATCCGGAGCGACCGGTGGTCAGCGAAAATGAAACCGTAAAGAAATCCGGTACCAAGGTTTGGATTGCCTGGACCTATAAACCCATTTTCAACGATAATGACAAGTTTAGCGGCGTTCTTTGTATTGGAAACGACATCACGGAACTCAAGCAGGCCAGTCGGGAAAAAGAAGAATTGCAATTACAGTTGCAGCGGGCGCAGAAAATGGAGGCCATCGGGACCCTGGCTGGCGGCGTGGCCCATGATCTCAATAATATTCTCTCCGGAATTGTCAGTTATCCTGAATTGTTATTGATGGATATAGAAGAAGACAGTCCTCTTAAAAAACCGATGTTAACCATTCAAAAGTCAGGTGAACGGGCGGCTGCCATTGTTCAAGATCTATTGACCCTTGCTCGCAGGGGAGTTGAAGCCACAGAGGTCGTTAATTTAAACGAAATTGTTTCAGATTATCTGCTGAGTCCAGAGCATGCTAAATTGGAACAAATCCATACCAGCATTGCAGTGGAAAAAAATCTGGATAAAAATTTGTTAAACATTTTGGGTTCGCCGGTGCATTTATCAAAAACGGTTATGAATTTAGTGTCTAATTCCTCCGAGGCCATGCCCGAAGGGGGCAAAATCGTTGTCACTACCGAAAACCGACATGTTGATACGGTAAAAATCGGCTACGATGATATAGATAAAGGTGATTACGTCACACTAACCGTGATCGACAGCGGTATCGGAATTGCAAAAAACGATATCGAACGAATTTTTGAGCCGTTTTATACCAAAAAAATAATGGGAAGAAGCGGAACCGGCCTTGGGATGGCGGTGGTCTGGGGGACGGTCAAAGACCATCGCGGTTATATCGATGTCACAAGTACAGAAGGTGTCGGAACAGAAATCACGTTATATTTCCCGGTGACCCGCAAGGTGTTTACCCCTCAGGCTGAAATACCCTCCATTCGGAAAATCATCGGAAACGGCGAATCCATATTGGTAGTGGATGATGTCGAGGAACAGCGCCAAATTGCCGCCAAGATGCTTGAAAAATTGGGCTACACGGTCTTGACTGTTGCAAGCGGTGAAGAGGCCGTTGAATATCTGCTCGACCATACCATAGACCTGTTGGTGCTGGATATGATTATGGAGCCCGGCATTGACGGCCTCGAGACATACCAAAAGATTATTGAATTCCGCCCCGGACAAAAAGCTATCATCGCCAGTGGATATTCTGAATCAGCCCGCGTCAAAGAAGCCCAGCGTCTGGGGGCCGGAACTTATTTAAAAAAACCCTACCTGTTGCAAAAAATAGGCTGGGCCATCAAGGCGGAATTGAATAACTGAGGATATGGCTAAATCGCACGAAAAAAATATAATAACAAAAACACCTGAACTAGATTCCAGCGATAGAAGAAACGCATGGCTTATCATTGTCCTGGCAGCAGCCGGCCTCGGAATTTGTCTATATCTTTATTCGATGCATGTTGCCCTGCTGAAAGGTGAAATAAAGAGCGGCCTGCTATGTGGTGGCGATGGCGGACTCGACTGCCAGTCAGTGACGTCCGGACCATATAGCAGCATGCTGGGGCTTCCGCTGGCATCATGGGGGGCTTTATTTTTTTTCACACTGGCGCTGCTGGGATTTGGCGGAGTGATCTTTTGGCGGGATTCCGGGAAGGTGTATCTTCGCTGGGTGCTGTACCTTGCAGCCCTGGGTTTTGCATTCGATCTTTATCTTGCTTATGTGATGGTTTTCATTATACAGGCAGTTTGTTGGCTTTGCATATCAACCTATGTTGTTAATGCTGCGATAATCCTTTTGTTAGTTAAGCGTATATGGAAAGAGCCAAAACCACGCCTTCCAATGCACACCATTTTTCCAGGGATTAGGGATGCGCAAGGAACTGATCTTTACTACCGCAACGCTATCAAAGGACTTTTGATCGGAGGTATTTTATTTGCTTCTGTCGCCGGTGTCGCAGGTTCTCAATTCCTTTCCAAAACCTTGACGGGTGATGACCGTGAGCATTTGGAAAAAATTAAAGCACACTTAGCAAAGCAGCAAAATATAGCTGCTGCCGACGCACCCAACCGGCCGGTCATGGGCGCCGCCGATGCTGCTGTCACCATTGTTGAATTCAGTGACTTTTTATGTCCATACTGTGCCAAGGCTTCCAAGTATCTTAAGCTTGCTGCCTCTAGCAACCATGATATCGCTCGTTTTATTTTCCGGCATTATCCCCTGGATAAAACTTGCAACACGAAGCTTTCCTCAAATTTACACCCCGGGGCCTGTCTACTGGCCGAAGGATCGGCATGCGCCAATGAACAAAACAGGTTTTGGGAATTTCATGATTTGGCGTTTGAGACCAAAGGCAAAATTTCACAAACCGTTTTGATGGATATCGCGTCGACCATAGACCTGGATTTAAAGGCCTTTCAAAGCTGTCTGGCTTCGGGCCGGGGTCTTCAGATCGTGCAGGAAGATATTAACGCTGCAATCAATGCTGGCGTAAGAAGCACACCGACATTATTTATTAATGGAAGAGGTCTGAGCGGTGTTCCAAAACCATGGATGCTCAATGAAATTTTAAATTTCAGCAAGAAGAATCTTGCGCCGCCCAAATGATCCGGAAAGTCTCGCCCGTCATCGACCAAAGGGTTTCATAGATAAGTTTTAAGACCTTTAGTGGTCACCAATTGAGAGACACCCCTGATATCCCGGCTTTCATGATGGCCTCGCATATCGAAAGGACATCAACGAGATTCTATTTATGATTGCCGATCACGGTTAAAACCGCTGTCTCTTGATCACGGCCGCCAATCGTTCGGCGCCCTCTTTTAGTTCCTCCTCCGCGTAATAAGCGAAACTGAGTCGCAGATAATTTTTTAGCTCCCTCCGGGGAGAAAAAAATGAACCGGGCGCAAAACTCACCCCATGCTTGTGAGCTTCGGGGATTAATTTTTCAGTGTCAACGTGCGGCGGAAATTGCAACCAGGTGAAAAAGCCGCCGTCTGGTTCGACGAAGGAAACGAAATCGGGGAGATTTATTCTCAATGCCGTGTTTAATTCATTTTTGCGCTGCAGATACACTTCTTTGAGGTGAGATAACTGCTCTTCCTGCAGACCAAGTTCAATGGCGCTCTGGACAATCGCCGACGTAAACGGATTCAAGCCGCCACCGCTATATATCAAACCACAGGTCGTCAATCTACCCATTAAGCCGGGATGGGTTTGAATCCAACCCAATCGCAATCCCGGGGCCAGTATTTTTGAAAATGACCCCAGCGAAATGACGGTCTCCGCTTCAATGTACTTCGCCATGGGCGATGGCGATGCACCCGTATAGGCCAGTAACTGATAGACCTCATCGGCAACAATCAGGAAATTGTGTTCTTGGCTCAATTGTACCAATTTTTTTCGGCGGGCGGAAGACAGGGTGCAGCCCGCTGGATTCTGAAAGGTTGGAATGGTATAAATAAATACCGGCGTTTGATGAGCCAGCTCTTCTTCGAGTGCCTCAATGATCAGGCCGTTTTCATCCATGGGCAATCCCACGACATTGAGGCCATGATCGGCGAATATCCCCAAAGCCAAAGAATAAGTCGGCTGCTCGACAAAAACGATATCTCCGGGGCGGGTGAACAAACTGCAAATAAAATCCAGTCCCTGGGAAATACCTGCGGTGGTAAAAAGGTGATCCGCCCCCACCTTGAAATGATACTGTTCACTGAGAAACCCGGCCAGCGCATCATGAAAGTACCCGTTTCCCTGCTCTGCACCGTAAGCTAAAATATATGGGTTATCTTGGGTAAGGCAATGTTGGGCGGCTTGCGCCAGTGCTGCCAGCGGCAATAATGACGTGCCTGGCTGGCCGATACTCAGATCGATCCTGTCGGCAGGGATGTCGAAGTTTGACGTGACGATTTTAATCTTGTCTATATCCATTTTTATTTGTCCTGTGCTTTCCTGACGACCTCATCGATTTGATGCTGAACATCTGTTGGCAGCAGCGGTTCCGGATCGACGGCCAGCAATTCATGAAGTCTTCTTTCAGCAACTTTGAAAATGTCTATGGCACCGTCTTTTTCCCATAAATCCCAGTTTCTGCGTTCCAACAGGCGGGGCATCCACAGTTCCTGACGAAAGTGCTGGAAGGTATGATCCTGACTGAGAAATGTGCCCCCCGGCCCGACGTCCTTCATGGTTTCCAGTGCGAGGGTATCCTCATCGACGACGAGGGTTGCGGCCATGCGGCGGACCGCCGCCATGCAGTCATCGCAGAAAATGAGATCCGGAAAATCCACCACAAGATCCATGTCCAGCTGCATGCCGTCCATCAAATCCGCGATCAAACCGGTGACCGTCCCGATCATTCCGGTTTCAAATCCCGCCTGGGCGTCCAATACCTTGGCATCCCTGAGCATAGAAGGCATCCGAATGGGCAGATCCAGAGATTTGCCCATCTGAGCCATGGCAACCTTGAGAATGCCGAATTCCGGGCAGGACATGGATATGTTGCCGCTTTTCATATCCATACCGCGCGCAAAACTGGTATAAACAATCGGTGCCCCGGGATTCACCAGCTGGGACACAACCATGCATCCCAATATTTCGGCATGGGCCTGGGCAATCGTACCGGCGAGCGTCACCGGTGATGAGGTCCCCAGTATCGGTCCGGAACTCAGCATTACCGGTATCTTCCAGCGGCTCATTTCCATAAGGGCTTCCAGTGAATCCCCGTCGATCCCGAAAGGCGGCAGGGTCAGCACCCACCCGGAGATAAACGGTCGCCCGCGAAACAATTCCTCGTCTCCCAGCGCAATCGCTCCCATTTTAGCAGCGTCCTGAACACAGCGGGCGCCCAGCATCCCGCCGGTAATATGTTTGGTCGAGTTTTTGATGGTGGTGGCCCATGTGTACCAATCGTTGAATTCCCCCGGGACTTCCTGGGGTGTCACCAGCCCGCCGTTGACCCGGATGTTTTCCAGCTGGTCGGCAATGCGCGTCAACGCTGCCAGATCATCGTTGGTTGCCGGCCGCTTCTTTCGGGTGTAAGGGTCGATGACATTCACCGCCATGGTCATGCAAGCCAGAGCAGGCCGGTGCTCTTCAAAGGTCACGTCATGATGCGGGGCACGACCGAAAAGTGTCACATCTTTGCGTTTCGGCACCGTTTCGATGGCGGTCTCGACCATTTTATTCGGAATCCGAACCACATTTCCATTCACAATGTCAGCTCCGTTTTGCGACATCAGCTCGAGGGCCTCATCATGGGGAAGATGCATGCCGATTGAATTTAATACCTGCAGGGCGGCGTGGTGAATAGTTTGAATCTCTTCATTTGATAGGAATTGCAAAGTAGGTTTCATAATCGGTTTTGACGAATTCTTTTTTCGTCAACCATTGTGACAAAATCCGATGAAATGATTTGTCAGCGCGTCTGCCGCTGCACCTGCAACCCTCGATAATGTCACCATATAATTGAGAGCTTAATTTATTTTTGACATGTGCGTTTCTAATGACTCTAACAATAACCTATAATTTGGATGCGAGCAATAAATGATATCGGTGATGCTTTTTGTTCGAGCATAGAATGTAAAGACGGTGGATTCATAATCAAGGTAATATCACAGTTCGTGTAAAATCTGGTGATAAAAAAATCAAGGATTTACCATATTGTCGCACCATCCGTAAACGGTTCGTATCATCGAGAGCAACCGCCCGACGTTTGGGCATAAATACTGCCTTAACTTGGAATAATACGCCAGCTTGAGAATCCTTCTCTTTTATTCTTGGCAAGTCTCATAAGTTGCGGTATTGTTGAGAATATTGAATATAACCAACGGAACTAAGTGCTTCGATTCGCAATTACAGCGACAAATAAAAATTGTCAAATACGATATAATTGCTCACTCAGCAATAAGTCCTGAGTGAGTAAATACGTCATCGTCTTTACGAATCGATGGACTAAGTTTCTCATAGCCTACAAAAATTCTCGCCTTGTCAGTCAGGCGACATCCTGCAAGGTCTACGAAAGAAATCAAACCCTGAACGGCGAACCCGGCCTGTGGGGTCGTAGCCCGAAGGGCGGAGTCCCAAACCCGTGAACGCTTACAAAGGAGTCGAGATGGCACTAAGCTTAATGGAAGGCAATGAAGCCATTGCCCGTGGGGCCTTGGCGGCCGGCTGCCGGTTTTTTGCCGGATATCCGATTACGCCGGCAACCACGGTTTTAAACCACATGCTGAATCTACTGCCGCCCGTAGGCGGCATCTGCCTCCAGGCAGAGGATGAAATCGCATCTATCGGCGCTTGCCTGGGAGCGTCCATGAGCGGTTTGAAAGTGTTGACGGCCACCTCCGGACCGGGCATCAGCCTGTACAGCGAGCAGATTTCTTTTGCCGTCGGCAGCGAAATTCCCATTGTAATCGTCGATGTCCAACGACTAGGACCGTCCACTGGGTCGGCCACCCGGGGTGCCGACGGCGATGTCAATTTTTTGCGCTGGGGCAACAGCGGCGGGCTGCCGGTAATTGTGCTGGCGCCGGTAAACGCGGCCGACTGTTTTACATTGACCGTACAGGCATTTAACCTGGCTGAAAGATTTCGTTGTCCGGTGTTTCTCGCATCCAACAAAGAAATCGCCATGACCCGGGAAAGCCTCGATGTGGCTGCCCTTCAAATACCCAACCTTATCAATCGAACAGCCCCGCCTGCCGGCAGGCCATTTCTGCCGTTTCAGGTCGTTGAAGATCAAAGCGTTCCGGATTTCTTACCCATCGGGTGCAATGTGCCGGTGCGCCAGACTTCTTCCACCCACGGTGAAAACGGCTACATCACCACCGACCAGCAAGAAATCGCCCGGATACTGCTGCGGCTCAAAACCAAGCTGGAGTCAGCCATCGATACATTTTCATTTTGCGAACATTTTAAAGAGGGTGAATCCGATACCCTGATTATTGCCTATGGCGTCACTGCCCGGGCGGCAAAATCGGTATACAAGGAGATGGCAGGCGCAGGAAAACCGGTCAACCTGTTAATTCTGAAAACCCTGTGGCCGGTGCCCGAAAACGTGATTCGCAAAGCGGCCGAAAACGTCAAAAGGGTGGTGGTGGTGGAAATGAATCTGGGTCAGTATGTCCGGGAGATAGAGCGCATTCTGGGCGACAAAAAAGTCGATTTCTGTGGTCAAATGGATGGCGGGTTGATCAGCCCGGATAAAATCAGGGAGGCTGTTAAAAATGGATAGTTTGCTCAACAACTCGAGACCGCCGGTGTTTTGTCCGGGGTGTTCCCATGAACGGATTACCCATAGCCTCGACAAGGCATTTCAGAACATGGGATTGGCCGGCCATCAGATTGCCATGGTCAGCGACATCGGCTGCTCGGGTCTATTTGATACCTTTTTCAACACTCACGCGCTGCATGGCCTGCACGGTCGCGCATTGACCTATGCGGCCGGTTTGAAGCTGGGCAGACCGGACCTGAACGTGGTGGTAACCATGGGAGACGGTGGTCAGGGTATCGGCGGCGCCCATCTCCTGGCTGCCTGCCGGCGGAACCTCAACCTGACCCTGCTGGTACTGAACAATTTCAATTTCGGTATGACCGGCGGCCAGTTTTCGGCGACCACTCCGCCGGATGCCCAGGTTGGTTCCGGTTTCTTAAACCTGCTGGAACGACCGTTGGATATCTGTCAAACGGCATGCGCCGCGGGTGCAGCCTACGTGTCGCGCTGTTCGGGCTATCGCAAGGATCTGGATGCAGAAATTCAGCGGGCTATGGAGTTCGAGGGGTTTGCGGTTCTCGACATCTGGGGGATATGTCCGGGCCGCTATAGCAAACGCAATCGGCTGACACCCAAAACGATTGAGACGTCCCTTGCCAAATTACCGTCCATGGAAGGACCGGTCCCGGAAAATATCCGCAAGGAATACGGCCGGCACTACCGTGAGCTGACCGCCGACCGCAGACCGGCGGCCGAACCGCTGAAGATCGAGGCCGAATATGATGCACCCCAATCCGGACGTCGAGAAGTGGTCCTGCTCGGCAGCGCCGGACAGCGAATAATCACCGCCGGCGAAATTTTGTGCCTGGCGGGGCTTTCCGCCGGTTTGAACACCACCCAGAAAAATGAATACAACATTACCGTACTGCGGGGGCTCTCCATCAGCGAGCTGATTCTGTCACCCGAAGAAATCGACTACACCGGTATTCAACAACCGGGAGTTGTCATCGCGCTGGCCCGCGAAGGCGTCGATCGCCGCAAAAACCTGTTTAAGCAGCTTGACAGCAAGGCCCTGGTCTTGCAGGCGGACGGC
>JASFFJ010000076.1:0-16697 GCA_050124355.1 Desulfobacterales bacterium
AGACATCCCGGCCGATGTAGATGTTTCAAGGACGGTGGGGTGGTTTACGACGATCTTCCCGATCGTTTTGACTTTGGAGCCAAAATCGAGTCCCGGAGCTGCCTTAAGACGAATCAAAGAGCAATTGCGGCAAATCCCGAACCACGGAATTGGCTATGGTTTGTTAAGTTACCTCAGTCAGGTCAGAAATACCCATTCACTCGGAGAACTTAGCGCGGATGTGCTGTTCAACTATCTTGGTCAGTTAGAACGGATGGTGCCCCAATCGAGCTTATTTCAATTGGCCCAGCCGTTGACAGGTTCCTTTGGTACCCAAAACAAACGGTCACACCGCTTCAACGTCAACACTTACATATTAAGCGAACAATTACATGTGGATTGGGTTTATAGCACCGAACAATACCATGCTGAAACTGTTCAAAATTTAGCCGATGCTTATGCCCGCTTTCTGGAGTCCATTATTGAACACTGCGCGAGCACAGAGGCCGGCGGCTATACGCCGTCTGATTTCCCACTGGCCGATCTGAACGAAGATAAGTTGAGTAAACTGGCAGATGTAATTAAAACGATCGACTCTGAAAAACTGACTTAGTGCTTGGTTTCATAAATACAATCACTTATTTTGATCATTTTTAACTAAACCACAGAGTTCACAGGGGATTGCATTTAAAATTTTTTTTCAGCGTTCTCTTGTCCTCTGTGGTGAAATATTCGGTTACCATAATTAAGAATACGTGTATTTAGTGATGAAGAACGTTGCCGATATCTATCCATTGTCACCAACCCAGCTGGGTATGTTGTTTCACACGATCCAGGCACCGCATTCAGGCGTCTATTTTTATCAGTTCTTATGTACGCTGACCGGTGAGCTCGATCGGGCCGCTTTTGCCCAGGCCTGGCAACGGGTCGTCGAAGAACAGCCCGTTTTGAGAACAGTCTTTATTTGGGAAGAGATTGACGAGCCGCTGCAAGTCGTCCGACAGCAGGTTGATATCCCTTGCCACTATGAGAATTGGCAACATTTGTCTGCTTCGGCACAACAAACGGATCTAACGTCATTATTACAAGCAGACCGACAACGGGGATTTAATCTGACCAAAGCCCCCCTAATGCGGCTTCAGCTGCGACAAATCGCACCGGACAAACACCAATTCATCTGGAGTTCACACCATATCATATTGGATGGCTGGTCTGTACCGGGTCTTCTGAAATCCGTTTTTAGCCATTACGAAGCCATACTAGGAGACTGCAAACCCAATATAAAACCAGCCCGTCCCTATCGGGATTTTATTGCCTGGCTCCAAGAACAAAATTTAGCTTTGGCAGAATCGTTCTGGCGTAAAAAATTGGCTGGTTTCACCGCCCCGACGCCGTTGCCGATCGATACCAAAAGGGGGAATCGGTTTGGGGTCGAACCGGGTTACCACCAGCAACAGGGCCGGATCGATGAGCCTGTCACAACCCGGCTCAAGGCGTTGGCGCAAAGCCAACGTTTGACTTTGAATACCATTGTCCAGGGTACTTGGGCGATCCTGCTCAGCCGCTACAGCGGCGAGATGGACGTCGTATTTGGGGCAACGGTTTCAGGACGTCCACCGGATTTACCCGGGGTTGAAGAGATTATTGGACTTTTCATCAATACCCTTCCGGTTCGCCTAACGTTGTCGCCCGACCAAGAATTGCTGCCTTGGCTAAAGGATATTCAACAACAATCGATGGCCAGGCAAGAGTATGAACACACACCACTCGCTGACATCCAAGGCTGGAGTGAATTGCCACGGGGGCACTCTCTGTTTGACTCGATTGTTGCGTTTGAAAACTACCCCACCGGCGGCAGCTCATTTTTGCCCGATGATACGACCCTGGCTGTAGACGACATTCAGTTTTTTGACCACAGTAACTATCCGCTCAGTCTATTGGTAATACCTGGGAAACGCCTCAAGCTGCGGCTCATTTATGATCGTCGGTATTTTGAGGATGAAGCCGTAACGCGTCTGCTGGGACATTTCAAGACAATCTTGGCAAGTATAGCGCTTCGGCCTGAGCGAACACTCGGCACCATACCCATATTAACCGCCACTGAAGAAACGCAGATTTTCGAAGCCTGGAATGATACACGTATCGATATGCCGGATGACGGCTGTATCCATGTATTGATTGAACAACAAGCCCAAAAACAGCCCGATCATTTGGCCGTGATCGGAGTCGATAAACGCTATACCTATCGCGAGATTGACCGGCACGCGAATCAACTGGCTCGGCATTTGCGTCGTTTAGGAGTAGGCGCCAACACAATTGTCGGATTGTGTATCGGGCGGTCGCCGGCAATGATCTTGGGTATACTGGGTATTCTCAAGGCGGGGGGTGCTTATCTTCCTTTAGATCCAAACTATCCACCGAAACGCTTGGCCCTTATGTTGGAAGATTCAGGAGCGCCGGTCATTGTAACCCAGCAAGATTACGCCGATCGGCTGCCGCTAGGGCAAGACACCCAGCTTGTCTGTTTGGATACACATTGGGATCAAATAGCCAAACACAGCACCGAGCCGCTAGCTAATTTGGCAGATTATCATAATCTAGCTTATCTGATCTATACATCCGGTTCCACCGGACGTCCGAAAGGGGTGCCGATTACGCATAAAAACCTATTTCATTCAACACTGGCGCGTCTCAAATTCTATCCAACGCCGGTGCAACGTTTCCTGTTGCTATCGTCATTTGCTTTCGATAGTTCAGTCGCCGGTATCTTCTGGACTTTATGCCAGGGAGGAACGTTGGTGTTACCCCAGGAACGGTTGGAACAAGATATGGCAGGTTTAGCTGAACTAATCCAACAACAAAGAATATCGCATACCCTCTGTTTGCCTACTTTATACAACCTGATCTTGAGCCATGCGAATCTTGATCGGCTAGCCTCTTTACAGACGGTCATCGTCGCCGGAGAAGTCTGCCCGCAGAATTTGGCTCAGTCTCACTATCAACGATTGCCCAACACGCAACTCTACAACGAATATGGACCGACGGAAGGCACCGTCTGGAGTACGGTGTATCAATTTCCGCCTCAAAGCCAGGGAACCCAGGTCCCGATTGGCAAACCGATCGCAAATACACAGGCTTTCATTTTGGACGCGCATTTCAGGCCTGTGCCGATTGGCGTGACGGGAGAATTATATATTGGCGGCCATGGTCTGGCGCAAGGCTATTTAAATCAACCAGAATTGACGGCAGAGCGCTTCATCAATCACACCTTTGAAAATGGCGTTGAAGCCAGGCTATACAGAACGGGAGATCTGGCCCGTTATCTGCCCGATGGAAATATTGTGTTTTTAGGGCGCGTAGATCATCAGGTCAAAATTCGCGGTTACCGCATTGAGGTAACCGAAATCGAAATTTTTTTAAAAGCACACAGCGACATTCGGGAAGCGGCGGTCACGGCCCGGCGGCCGCAAAATAAACGGCCGACCAATCAAAACATTCAATTGGTTGCTTTTATCGTTGCGCAAAAGGGTCGGATCCCACCGGGGGACAAGGCATTGCGCCATTTTTTGCGAGAATATGTGCCTGATTACATGCTCCCCAGTCGATTTATTCCCCTGGACAAATTACCGCTAACCCCTAATGGAAAACTGGATCGTCAAGCGCTTCCTGATCCTGACGAAGATTGGGACATCTTCGCCGATGAGGTTGTGCCGCCCCGCAATCCGATTGAAGAAAAACTGGCCGAAATCTGGCAAACCGTCCTGGGTTTGGACACCGTCGGTATCCATGACAACTTTTTTGAAGTCGGTGGCGATTCGATTTTGAGTATTCAAATATTGGCCAAAGTGAACCAAATAGGTCTCAAATTTGCGCCAAACCAGATATTTCAGCATCAAACCATCGCTGAATTGGCCCTTGTCGTGGGAACAACGGACAGCCCCCAAGCAGAGCAGACTGAAATCACGGGGTCTTTACCTCTAACACCAATCCAACATTGGTTTTTCGAACAGGCATTCACGCATCCACAGCAATGGAATCAGGCCTTCCTGCTTGAAGTTCCACCCGAGGTTCAAGTGCAATCCCTTGAAAAAGCTATCAATCACCTAATCAGTCATCACGATGCCTTACGTCTTCAGTTTGACCTCACAGCTGCTGGCTGGCAGCAGCAAATTATGGCTGCCAAAAAAGACGTTAGACTGGGGACAGTTGATTTATCGGCTCTCTCCGTCGAAGCGCAAACAGTCGCTTTCCAAGATCACGCGCGCCGTTTACATGCGAGCTTTAACCTAGGCCAAGCCCCCTTGTTTAAAACCTGCTTATTCAAGTTGTGTAAGAACCACCCCAGACGTCTGCTCATAATAGCCCATCACCTCCTGATTGACGTCATCTCATGGCAAATTTTGCTCGAAGATCTAGAAACCGCCTATCAACATCTATCTCAAGGCAATCCGGTTGAGTTGCCGGCCAAAACGACTTCTTACAAACAATGGGCCGAAACCCTCGTACAGGTAGCCCAATCGAAGCAGAATCAGGCGGCGCTTGATTATTGGCTGGCCGCTGAATCGCTAACCATCAAAAAACTACCGGTTAATTTATCTGAAAAGGGTCAGAATACCGAGGGCTCCGCCCAGGCGGTTACCGTGCCCCTGACCGCCGAAGAAACGCAACATTTCTTATATGATGTCGCCGCGGCCTATAACACACAGGCAAATGACCTGTTATTGGCAGCGTTGGCAGTAGCTTTAGGTCGCTGGATTGGCCCCGGTAAGATTTTAATTACCTTGGAGGGACATGGAAGAGAAGCGGTGGCTCCACAGTTGGATTTGTCGCGAGCAATTGGCTGGTTTACTGCCTTATCTCCCATCATCTTGAATATAAAAACCATTACAAATTATGGTAATCACATTAAAGCCGTCAAGGAGCAACTGCGCCGGGTACCCAATAAAGGCCTTGACTATGGGATCGCTCGGTATCTCGGTGGCGAACCCACGATTATCGACCAACTGAAAAGCTATCAGCCTGAAATTCTCTTTAACTATTTAGGGCAGTATGACCAGATGATGGGGCGCAATGGCCAGTTCAAAGTGTTGTCCACGAATCTGGACGGAGCGCGGTCTGCGGAGAATGAGCGGAGCCACCTATTGGAAATCAACGCCCTGATAACCAAGAAACAATTGGCGGTCACATGGATCTATTGCCAGCATTATCACGATTCAGAAACGATTACCCGAGTGGCGACTGATTTTATTGAAGCCCTGCGGGGGATCATTCATCACTGTCTGGCGCCCGATGCTGGCGGCTATACCCCCTCCGATTATCCGGAGGCTAATTTGGATCAGGAGGCGTTGGATGATCTGTTGGACGAATTTAGCGAGTAGATCGAGTAAAGAAATTGGATATGAACAAATCCGGCAATATTGAAGCCATCTATCCCCTATCCCCAATGCAAGAGGGGATTCTCTTTCATACCCTGTATGCACCGCATTCGACGGGTTATTTTGAACAATTCAGTTACGCTCTGGAGGGTGACCTGAATGTGCCAGCCTTCGAGCGAGCCTGGCAGACGATTGTGGCGCGCCATCCCATTCTGCGTACACTATTCGCGTGGGAAAAGCAAAACCATCCCCTGCAAATTGTCCGTCAAAAGGTAACGGTTCCCTTTGCTTATCAAGATTGGCGATCTTATTCACCATCTGAACAGCAGACGCAGCTAGACGTATTTCTAATCTCGGATCGTAAACAGGGCTTCATTCTTTCGAAAGCACCCTTAATGCGCTTGGCTTTGATGCGCCTGAGTGAGAGGCGTTACCAATTCACCTGGAGTTTCCACCACCTACTGCTGGATGGCTGGTCGGGTCCCATTGTCTGGTCTGAATTTTTCATCTTATATGAAGGATTATGTCGGGCTGAAAGCCCGATGCTTCCTGACCGACGTCCTTATCGTGATTATATCCGCTGGTTACAACAACAAGACTTAACCCAGGCCGAGCGATTCTGGCGAGACTACCTTAAAGGATTCACTGAGCCAACACCATTTGGCGTTGACCAGTTCAACAGCAGGAAACAGAGCGACGACTACGCCAAGCAGGAGCTCATATTGCCGGAGGTCTTAACCGCGTCGCTACAAAAGTTGGCCCAAAAACATCGCTTGACCTTCAGTACCCTCATTCAGGGGGTCTGGGCGATTACCCTCAGCCGGTACAGCAATGAATTAGAGGTCGTCTTTGGTACAACAGTATCAGGTCGTGCCGCCCCGCTTAGAGAAATCGAAAATATGGTTGGCCTTTTCATAAATACGCTTCCACTGCGCGTGAAGTTGACGCCGGAAGTATCAGTCGTAGAATGGCTGCAAGCGCTGCAACGGAAACAGACTGAGAGACGACTGTATGAGCATAGCCCCTTGACACAAATCCAGCAGTGGAGTGGCATATCCGCAAATATGTCTTTGTTTGAAAGCATCTTGGTTCTGGCAAATTATCCTATGCCCCAGCAGACAGAAACTGAGCCGCACGCCTTGACGATTCGTGACGTGCGCGTCTTTGAACAAACCAATTACCCACTTACTGTTCTGGTAAGGCCGGGTACACAATTATTGTGGCGGCTCCAATATGATTGCAATCGCTTCGATGACGAAACCATCAGCCGCATGCTAGGGCATATCCAAACCCTCCTTGAACACGTAGTAACCAAACCTAAACAGCGGTTATCAGAATTGTCCATTTTGACTGAAGCGGAAAAGCATAAGTTGCTTGTTGAGTGGAATAACATGCAAACAAGTTATCCACGGCACTCAACTATCCACCAGCTTTTTGAAGCACAGGTTGAGAGGACGCCCGATGCTATCGCCGTTATTGATCCAAGGCCAGATGATGAGACGCCGCATCACTTGACATATAGTGAACTAAATCGGTGGGCGAATCAAATTGCTCATTACTTAGGCCAGTTTGACCTTGGTTCGCCGGGCTTGGTTTGTCTCTATTTGGATCGATCCTATGATATGATTGCCGCGATTTTAGGCGTACTAAAAGCAGGAGGGGCTTATGTTCCCCTAGACCCGATTTATCCTCAGGCTCGATTGGCCCTACTCCTGGATGATATTGCGCAAGCAACGCCGACGGACAAACCGATTGTGATTACCCAACCGGAATTGGTTGGAAATTTACCCCCCCAAGCCGTTAATACCGTTTGTTTGCACTATGACCAGCCAAAAATCGCCAAGTTCCCTGACACCAACCCCCCGCCATACAAAACCGCTCATGATACAGCCTATGTTCTCTATACCTCAGGCTCGACAGGGACCCCAAAGGGAGTATGCTGTCACCACCAGGGGGTCATTAATTTGCTTTCGGACTTCGAGAACCGCCAAGCCATTAGACCGGGCGACTCTTGTAGTTGGTATACGAGCATCAGTTTTGACGTTTCCGTTTATGAAATTTTTTCTGCGTTGTTATATGGCGGTAAATTATACATCGTGCCTGAAGAAACGCGGGCTGATCGTGATCATTTTATTGCCTTGCTGGCTGAACTTCAGATTAAGAATGCCTACGTACCACCTTTTATGGTCGCCAAACTGGCAGACAAGTCAAAACAGCCATTATCCGGGCTGGCATTGCGGCGTTTGTTGGTGGGGGTAGAACCTATTCCTGAGCCATTGCTAGCCACGATCAGCAAAAATGTGCCGGGATTATGTGTTATCAATGGCTATGGGCCAACCGAAGCAACGATTTGTGCCACACTTTACAATGTTCCCGACTCACTGGTGCCAAAACGCAATACGCCCATTGGGCGGGCTGTCCAGAATATGCAAATCTATCTCCTTGACCCATATGGGCAACTCGTGCCGCTCGGAGTGCAGGGTGAAATTTACATTGGGGGTGTTGGCGTTGCCCATGGGTACCTCAATCGTCCTGATCTAACGTCAGAGCGCTTCATCGCCGATCCTTTTAGCCCACAAACGGAAGCACGACTCTACAAAACAGGGGACATGGCTCGTTATTTACCGGATGGGAATATCCAGTTTATGGGTCGAACGGATTTTCAGTTTAAAATCAGGGGATTTCGCATTGAAGCGGGCGAAATCGAAGGGGTTCTGCGCCACCATCCGGCAGTACAAGAAGGCGTCGTTCTTGCTCGAGAAGATAATTCTGGTGAGAGACATTTGGTGGCATACATTGTGTCAAAGCACGACCCAGGACCCACAGTTGATGAACTGCGCAGCTTTCTTGGGAAAACATTGCCCGACTATATGGTGCCTTCCGCCTTTATGATGCTAGAGACGATTCCACGTACCCCTAATGGCAAGATAGACCACAAAGCTCTGCCCGAACCTGGACCATCACGGCCCACATTGGTTAAAAGTTATGTAGCCCCTAAGACTGAAATAGAACAAACGATTGCCACCATCTGGCAAGAGGTACTTGGTCTGGACAAGGTAGGCCGCCACGATAATTTCTTTGACCTGGGGGGACACTCGTTGCGGATGGTGCAGGTGCATAGCAAGCTCAAAGCGCACTTTGACCAGGATTTACCTATGATCAAATGGTTTGAATATCCGACTATTGCGGCGATGGCCCATTTTTTTGGCCAAGGCCAAAATGAAGCGTCCGACAGCTTATCCAAACAACAGCAGATTCAGGACCGCGCTGCCCGGCAAAAAAAGGCCCGAACCCGAAAACGACACCAGCGCAAGTTACGGAGGAAACAGGGATGAGCGATCAACGCAATCTGGATATACTTGATGAAGCTGGCGATCGCATCGCCATTATTGGCATGGCTGGAAGTTTTCCCGACAGCCCAACCCTGATTAAATATTGGGAAAATATACGGGATGGTGTCGAGCTAATCTCTTTCCCCTCAGAGGAAGTGCTACAGCGGAATGGGGTTGATCCCTCCTTACTGGCAAATCCTGATTATGTCAAAGCGGCCGGCATTGTCGAGGGCACTGCTTACTTTGATGCCCAGTTCTTTCAGATCAATGCCCGCGAAGCAGAAATCCTCGATCCACAGCACCGTCTGTTCTTAGAAACGGCTTGGCATGCGTTGGAAGACGCCGGCCTTGATCCCTCACGCTACAGGGGCTTGATTGGTGACTATGGCGGTTGCAGCGAGAGTCTGTATCGGCAGGAAAACCTGTGCAGAAATCCGGCTGCATTGGCATTAGTCGGTCCCTATCAGGCAAATTTAGGGACTGGACGAGATCATTTGACAACACGGGTTTCTTACAAATTGAATTTGAAAGGGCCCAGCCTCAATGTGCAGACCGCCTGTTCGACCTCTTTGGTCGCCGTTCACTTGGCTTGTCAAAGCCTGCTCGATTTTCAGTGCGATGTGGCCTTGGCTGGCGGAGTGTCGCTTGGTGTTCCCCAAAAATTCGGACATCTTTATCAAACCGGGATGATTTACTCACCTGACGGTCACTGCCGCGCTTTTGATGCCAAAGCCCAAGGCATTGTGGGCGGGGAGGGGGTCGGCATCGTCGTTCTAAAACGATTGGATGAAGCGCTGGCCGATGGCGATCACATTCACGCGGTGATCAGGGGTTCGGCAATTAACAATGATGGTGCCTTCAAAGTGGGTTATACCGCACCCAGCTTGGATGGCCAAGCCGACGTCATTGCCATGGCCCAAGCCGCGGCCGATGTTGAGCCGGAAACCATTACCTACATTGAAGCGCACGGCACAGCCACCCCTCTGGGGGATTCGGTAGAAATTGCCGCTTTACGCAAGGCCTTTCAGGCGAGGACCGACAAAAAAGGCTACTGTGCGATCGGTTCGGTAAAAACCAATATAGGCCACGCAGATGCTGCCGCCGGCATTGCGGGTCTGATAAAGACCGTCTTAGCTTTGCAACACCGCCAGCTACCCCCCAGCCTTCATGTTGAAACGCCCAATCCGGAACTGAATTTGGCCGATAGCCCTTTCTATGTCAACACCACTTTAAGAGATTGGCCAGAAGGGCCTGCACCACGCCGGGCCGGCGTCAGCTCTTTTGGTATCGGCGGTACCAATGCCCATATCATTTTAGAGGAAGCGCCTCCAAGAAAAACCACCTCTGCAACGCAAGGCTGGCATTTATTGCCGATATCGGCGAAGACGGCAACAGCCCTTGATACAGCAACTTATAACTTGGCCGTCCATTTGATAGAAAATACGGATCTTAATCTGGCTGATGTCTCGTTTAGTTTGCAGACAGGACGGCGGCATTTCAGTCACCGGCGGTTTGCCCTTTGCCAAACAACCGCCGAAGCCGGCCTGGTGTTGCAAAGTCTGGCCGCGGACAATGTATCTGAGGCCAGTCTAGATGAAAACGAAACAGCACCTGATGTTGTTTTCATGTTCACCGGTCAAGGGGCCCAGTATCCAAACATGGCGGTTGATCTGTATCAAACACCCTCGACCTTTCGTCAGACAGTTGACCGGTGTGCTGAGATACTCGAATCTCATCTCGGCCTTGATTTGAGAACCTATCTTTATCCTGATCAGGCCAACCTCGCGACCGCTCAGGCGCAACTGCGTCAAACCAATATTACCCAACCGGCGCTCTTCGTCATTGAATATGCCCTGGCCCAACAATGGCAGGCCTGGGGTGTCCAGCCGAAAGCCTGTATTGGCCACAGTATTGGTGAATATATCGCGGCCTGTCTGGCCGGTGTCTTTTCACTTGAGGATGGGCTGGCTCTGGTTGCGGCTCGGGGACGATTAATACAGCAGTTGCCCGTCGGTGCCATGCTGGCTGTATCCCTATCCGAGGCGGATTTAGAACCATATCTAGCGCCCGATCGGTCAAATCTATCATTGGCCGCTTTAAATACGCCCACCTTATCCGTCATCTCTGGTCCGGCTGAAGCCATCGACCAAGTTCAACAAAGACTTGCTCAGCAAGAGATCACTTGTCGCCGATTGCATACATCGCACGCGTTTCATTCGGCCATGGTCGATCCCATTATACAGCCATTCCTGAAACGGGTTGCTCAGATCTCTTTACAACCCCCGCAGATCCCTTTTGTCTCAAACGTAACCGGAAGCTGGATTCGTGATCATGAGGCAACCGATCCGGCATACTGGGGTCGGCATTTGCGCCAGACGGTTCGGTTTTCCGCCAGTCTAAACACTATATGGCAAAATAGCTACACCCTCTTGCTCGAAGTCGGCCCCGGTCAGACGCTCAGCACTTTTGCCCGGCAACACCCGGATCGGCCTTCTTCACAATGGGTTATCTCATCATTACCGGGACCGCGGGAGACCCGACCGGCGTCAGCGTCGCTGCTTAAAGCCGCCGGTCAGCTATGGTTGGCAGGCTGTCAGATTGACTGGGCCACGCTATCCGGTCCGCAAAAACGCTACCGCATTCCGTTGCCACTCTATCCTTTTGAACGCGAAAGGTATTGGATTGAGCCGCTTTCGCGTCCCGCGGAAGCGGGGCCGAGCACCTCAGCCTTGAAAAAAAACGAGATCGATCAATGGCTGTATGTGCCTTCGTGGCAAAGATCGATTAGACCCCCCAATACCCCTTTGCCAAGGACGCATTTTCTGATCTTTCAGGACCGAGCCGGTATTGGCGCGGCTCTAGCACTAGATCTCGCCACGAATGACCATCAGGTTACAAATGTCGTAAACCAACCAGAGTATGGCAAAATCGCTGCCGATACAATAGGTCTCGATCCGCATGTAGCCCATCATTATGAGCAGCTATTTTCTGAATTAGAGACGCCCCCAACCCAGATCGTTCATTTATGGAATGTGACAACCGATGACAATGACGTTGAGTCTGAAGAAAGTTTTAGAAAGTATCAGTGGTTGGGGTATTATAGTCTACTGTATTTGACGCAAGCTTTGAACAAACGGATATCCCGAAAAAAAATACATCTGACCGTTATCGCAAATCGCAGCCAAAGCGTCACCGGTGATGAACCATTGATCCCTGCCAAGGCCACGACCTTGGGCCTTTGCAAAGTTCTCCCCCAAGAACACCACGACCTTATTTGCCAACACATCGATATTGTTCTACCGGGAACAGACGTCCGCAATTTAAAAAGGTTAATAGAAGACTTAACCACCGAGCTCACAAGTGTCGAGCGACAACCTGTCGTGGCCTATCGAGGCCGGCACCGGTGGGTGCAGACGTTCGAGACCTGGTCAAGCGCCCACGACCCCTCCATTCCTGCTTTGCTCAAAACAAACGGGGTATATATGATTATCGGCGGATTAGGTAATGTTGGCCTCACAGTGGCCGACTTTTTGGCGCACACGGTTCAGGCGAAGCTCGTTTTAACGGGACGTTCGTCTTTTCCCGCTAAAGCAATATGGCCAGATTGGCTATTCCAGCAGGATGAGAACGACCAAACCAGTCAAACCATTCGCAGATTACAAGCCCTTAAAGATGAGGGTGCCGAGGTGCTAGTTTTGCCCGCCGATGCCGCGGATGCAGCCGCGATGCGACGAGCTATCGCCGAAACAGAGCGTCAATTCGGCCCCATCAGTGGTGTCATCCACGCCGCAGGACTAGTCGAGGGCGAGACTTTTAGGGCTGTCAGCCAAATCGAGCCGGGCCAGGTTATCGAACAGTTTCAGGCCAAGGTGTTCGGCACCCTTACCCTGGAAAAGTGTTTCAAGGGCAAGCACTTGGATTTTTGTTTGCTCACTTCATCCTTAGCCTCCATTCTCGGGGGGCTCAACTTTGGCATTTATGCTGCCGGCAATGCATTTTTAGATGCCTTTGCCCACCATATGGTCCAAATCTCAGATGTCCCTTGGCTGAGCGTGAATTGGGATGCTTGGACATTTGGTAAGGCTATCGAGCCGGAAGCGGGGTTGGGGGCCACCTTGGCTGCCCTAGCAATTGAGCCGATCGAAGGCCAAACGGTTCTGAATCCTCTGCTTAATGCCAGGCTGCCCCAAATTGTCGTCTCAACAACCGATTTACAGACTCGAATTGAACAATGGGTTGAGTTAAGGCAACTGCGTAAGCAATCTATCTTGTCACCGCCGCAAGAAACTGTCCTGCACACCAAACATCATGCCAGACCGGGATTAAGTACGCCCTATGTTGCGCCGACCACGGAAACGGAAAAAATCCTGGTTGAGATGTGGGAATCCTTGCTCGGCTTTGAATCGATTGGTGTGCAGGACAATTTTTTCGATTTGGGTGGGCATTCACTCTTAGCCATGCAGGTCATTTCTCGTATCCAGAATACCTTTGATATTGCTTTTCCCCTGAATTCCTTCTTCGATGCAACTACCATCGCTAAATTGGCAAAGGCGGTTGAAGAAATCCTAATCGCTGAATTGGATGAACTCAGTGAGGAAGAAGCACAACGTTTGGCAAAAACGCTATAATCATGACGAACCCCATGACCGTGCAAAACCGAAAGAACATCCAAAAGGCAACTTTGTCCGAGGCCAAACGAGCCCTCCTCAAAAAGCGCCTGCGGGGGAGAGGTAAATCTCCCGCAAAACCGGTCGCCATCCCACATCAAACATATTCGGGCCCGTCGCCGTTATCCTTTGCACAAGAGCGTCTCTGGTTTTTAGAGCAACTCCAGCCGGACACACCTGCTTTCAATTTACCCTTTGCCCTTCAAATCCGGGGAGCTTTAAACGTTGATCACTTAAAACAAAGTCTCAACTACGTTATCCAAAGACACGAAACTCTGCGGACCACCTTTACCAATACAAATCAAGGGGCGCGCCAGGTTGTGTTATCTGAATTGGTTGTAGACATACCAGTGATTGATTTAAGTGTGCATACCGGTACAGCGCTGACCGATCAGATTGAACACCATATTGCCCAGGATGCCGAGAGGCCCTTTGATATTACGCAAGTTCCATTGTTCCGTTTAACGCTCCTACATTTAGCACCGGAAGACTATATCGCTGTTTTTACCATGCACCATATTATCTCGGATGGATGGTCCATTAGTCTGTTCATACAGGAGTTGTTACATTTTTACACCTGCTTGAGCACCAATCCCGCATATAGCTTTGAGCAAAGGGACAACCTTTTACCAGACCTACCTATTCAGTACCGTGATTTTGCTGTTTGGCAGCGCGAATGGTTGCAGGGGGAAACGCTGGCTAAGCAACTTAGCTACTGGAAAAAACAACTCGACCAGGCACCGCCCATACAAACTCTCCCTACTAGTAAACCTCGGCCAAAGAATCAGACATTTAACAGCGCCAATTATCCAATCAGGCTTGCGCCAGATCTCAGCCAGGCAGCCAAAGAATTAAGTCAGAAAAGCGGTGTCACTTTGTTTATGGTCCTGCTGGCTGCTTTCAAAGGGGTGTTAGCCCGCTATGTTGGGCAGACCGATATTGTCGTCGGTACGCCCATTGCCAATCGAAATCGGGTGGAGGTTGAGGGCTTGATCGGCTTTATGCTCAACACTCTGGTCTTGCGTACGGATCTCTCGGGCAATCCATCATTTAAAGATTTGCTAAGCCGAGTGAGAGATGTTTCATTGGAGGCATATAGCCACCAAGATTTACCTTTTGAAAAGCTGGTAGAGGAACTCAGCCCGGAACGACACCTTAACTATACGCCCCTCTTTCAGATCATGTTCAATTTCCACAATAATCCTGAACCTGATCTAACCCTACCCGGCCTAACGGTCAAACCGTTTGCGGGCCGCGGTGAAGCTGAGAAGTTTGATTTAACGTTGTCATTATACGAAGACAAAGCCAGTATTGGCGGACACATCTCTTATAATACCGACCTATTTGAAGCGGAGTTCATCTCTCGCTTGGGCGCACATTATCAAACATTCTTAGCCCGTGCCGTTCGTCAACCGCAGATCCCCCTGTCTCAACTCTCCTTGCTGACGGAAGACGAACAGCGACAAATTTTAATCGACTGGAATGATACGACAGTAACCTATCCCCAAATCACGATTCCACAGGCGTTTGAAAGCCGAGCAAAACTAACACCCACTGAAACCGCACTCATATTTGCAGGCAAACCCCTGACCTTCACAGAACTGAACCGGCGGGCCAATCAGGTCGCCCATTATCTTAAAAAACAGGGGATTCGTCGGGGTAATTTTGTCGCGATATGTATGGAAAGATCAGCGGAAATGGTGGTTGCCTTACTAGGCGTTCTGAAAGCCGGAGCGGCTTATTTGCCCCTTGATCCCACCTACCCGCCGGAAAGACTCCAATTTATGCTCAGTGAGACCCAACCGGCATTACTTATTAGCCAATCAATACTGGCGTCAAGTTTCACGGACTATACACAGTCAACGCTATGTTTGGATTTGGCCCAAGCAGATCTCGCTCAAGAGGATCAGACTAATCTCCAAATTGATATAAAAGCGGATGATATTGTCTATGTGATGTACACATCCGGCTCAACCGGCAGGCCAAAAGGCGTCTTGGGACTTCATCGGGGGGCCATCAATCGCTTTCACTGGATGTGGCAAAGATACCCCTTCACAGACGATGAAGTCTGTTGCCAGAAGACGTCCCTCAGCTTTGTTGACTCGGTTTGGGAAATCTTCGGTCCCCTCTTGCAGGGTAGGCCGATAGTCATCATTCCTGACAAGGTACTCAAAGACACCAAGCGCTTCATCCAAACGTTAGCCGCGTATCAAGTATCTCGGATTGTGTTAGTGCCATCCCTGCTGCGGGTGATGCTCAATTTGTTCCCGGATTTGCAGCAACAACTACCTAGCCTCAGATTTTGGTGCACCAGCGGGGAAACCTTACCGGTTGAACTGGCCCGCCAATTTGCCAAGGCTATGCCGGCTAGCACCCTGGTCAACCTCTACGGTTCGTCCGAAGTATCGGCCGATGCCACCTGTCACCAAATTAGACCAGATCAGCCACTGGCCAGTGTGTCCATCGGGCGACCGATCGCCAACACCCAGGTCTATCTATTGGATCAATACCTGCAACCCGTGCCCGTCGGTGTGCCGGGCGAGCTGTACATTAGCGGAGACGGTTTGGCCCGTGGTTACCTCAACCGCCCGGAATTGACAGAGAAAGCGTTCATATCAAATCCCTTTAACGACCAACCGCATTCCCGCCTTTATAAAACCGGTGATTTGGGTCGCTGGTTGGCCGATGGGAATATCGAATTTCTCGGTCGCATCGATCATCAGGTTAAGATACGTGGCTTCCGTATCGAGCTGGGAGAAGTCGAAACGGTCTTGAGCCAACACCCCGACGTCTGCGAGACGGTTGTCACAGCCCGCGAAGATCTGCCTGATGAAAAACGTCTAGTGGCTTATTTTGTACCGAGCCAAAAACAGGCACCCGCATTCGATGATCTCCGCCTTTACCTGAAGCAGAAGCTTCCCGACTATATGGTCCCCTCCGCCTTTGTTCCGGTAGACGCTCTTCCGCTTTTACCCAGCGGAAAAGTAGACCGCCGCGCGCTTCCTGCACCCGATGAAGTTTGGCAAGAGCCGTCTGATTCCTCTGTTAAACCCCGCGATGAATTGGAACTTCAGCTAACTAAAATTTGGGAAAAAGGTTTAGGCATCAAGAATGTCGGCATTAAAGACAATTTTTTTGATCTGGGCGGACATTCACTGCTGGCAGTGCGTTTGTTTGCACAGATCCAGAAGATATTCGGTAAGGAACTACCGCTGACTACCCTCTTCCAGGCACCGACCGTTGAGCAACTGGCCGGCGTAATTCGTCAGGAGGGCTGGTCATCGCCCTGGTCTTCGTTAGTACCGATCCAGCATAGCGGGTCAAAACCACCTTTTTTCTGTGTA
>JASFFJ010000077.1:0-16612 GCA_050124355.1 Desulfobacterales bacterium
AGACCCGATATGGTTTCAGGTAAAATAAGCGGCACGTCACCATATAGGATAACAACTTCATCGCAATGATCGGGGATAAAAGGCATAGCGCACATTACCGCATGCGCTGTCCCGAGTTGCTGGTCCTGATCGGCAAAATGCAGTTGCATTGTTTCGGATATAATTTGCCGAACTTTTTGTGCCTGATGGCCAACCACCACAATAACGTCATCACCAGCCACTTTTCGAGCAGCCTCGACCACGTAAAGAATCATGGGCCGCCCAGCAACTTCATGAAGCACCTTGGCCTTATCCGATTTCATGCGGGTTCCCAATCCGGCAGCGAGAATAACTGCAGCAATATTTTTTCTCATGAATTTTACCTGTTTTTATTTTGGTAACCTTAATTTCAGGGCTCCTGACCCCAATTGGAAAAACTTCCCGGGAGGCCCTGATATCTAAAGAACCTACATAATTTGAAGTAAAAATATGCGTAAATTCAAGATGCAACAGATTTTATCAAAATATATGGAACGATAAGCCGGAAAAAGGCATTATCGACGTCTTTTATATAGTTAGAAACCTGAAATTAAATAAATTCAGAACGATTCGCCCAAATTCAGTTTTATTGACGCGATTTCTGAAGTTTCTGTTGCATCCGATTTTACGACACATCAGTAGTTCTGAATTTACCGGTAGACTTAAAAAGGGCAAACCAACTATTTGGTTTACCCTTTTCTATACATTCTCCCCTTTTGGTGTAAACGTGGAAAATAAGTTTTACGGTAAGTAATAACCAGATATCATCAACGGAGCCCGGCGAGATTTATCCGCACCCGCGCCCGAGCCAGGGCCGCTTTGGCCCGGGCGGTATCGATATCTTCCTTGCTGCGAACTTCTGCAAGCCGTTTTTCAGCCCGTTCCTGGGCTGCTTTGGCCCGATCCAGGTCGATATCTTCTCTTTTTTCCGCCGATTCCGCCAGAATCGTCACCTTATTCGGCAGCGCTTCGGCAAACCCGCCGTTGACAAATACATAGCGCTCGGTTCCTTGTGCGTCGGTATAGCGGACAATCCCGGTTTTTAATGTGGTTAGAAAAGGCGTGTGTCCAGCGAGTACACCGAATTCACCAAGTGAACCCGGCGCCATGATAATCTTTACCTCTTCGTCGACAACCGCCTTGTCGGGTGTAACAATTTCCAATTTAACATTTCCAGCCATGCTTACACCTATTTTTTAGTCTGCTTCAGCCATCGTCTTGGCTCTTTCCACCACCTCGTCAATGCCCCCGACCATATAAAAGGCCTGCTCGGGCAAATCGTCGTGTTTACCCTCAACGATCTCCTTGAAACCTTTGATCGTGTCTTCGATCTTGACAAATGATCCGGGGGTGTTGGTAAAAACCTCGGCAACGTGAAAGGGTTGTGACAGAAACCGCTGAATCTTTCTCGCACGGCTCACAGTAATTTTGTCATCGTCATCCAATTCATCAATTCCCAAAATGGCGATAATATCCTGAAGTTCTGTATATTTTTGGAGGATCCGCTGCACCTGGCGAGACACCTGATAATGCTCATCGCCGATATAGGCGGCATCCAGAATTCTGGATGTCGAATCAAGGGGGTCCACCGATGGGTAGATGCCGAGTTCAACCAGCTTACGGGAAAGAACCACGGTCCCGTCCAGATGGGCGAATGTCGTCGCCGGGGCAGGGTCCGTCAGGTCGTCGGCCGGGACATAGACACATTGAACGGCCGTAATCGATCCCTTGTCCGTTGAGGTAATCCGCTCCTGGAGCTCGCCAAGGTCAACCGCCAAAGTCGGCTGATAACCGACCGCCGAGGGCATGCGACCCAGAAGGGCTGAAACCTCTGAACCGGCCTGGGTAAAACGAAAAATATTATCGATAAAAATAAGGACATCCTGGCCTTCTTCATCCCGGTAGTATTCAGCGGCCGTCAGGGCGGAAAGTGCCACCCGCGCCCTTGCGCCGGGGGGTTCCGTCATTTGGCCGTAAATTAGTGCTGCTTTGGGAAGGACGCCCGCATCCTTCATCTCGTGATACAGGTCGTTACCCTCACGCGTCCGTTCTCCAACGCCGGCAAATACTGAGATACCGCCGTGCTGCATGGCAATGTTGTGAACCATTTCCATCATAATAACGGTTTTACCAACGCCAGCCCCGCCGAAGAGGCCCATTTTTCCACCGCGTGGAAACGGAACCAGCAGATCGATCACCTTGATTCCGGTCTCAAGAACCCGCACCGTCGTATCCTGCTCGGTAAATGTCGGCGCATCACGGTGGATCGGCAGCATCTTTTCCTGGCTTACCGGACCGAGCCCGTCAACGGGTCTCCCCACAACATTGAGAACACGCCCCAGGCCTGCCTCACCAACCGGCATCATGATCGGTTTGCCGGTATCCTTTACATCCTGTCCTCGCATCAGACCGTCGGTTACATCCATGGCTATGGTTCTGACCACACTGTCCCCAAGATGCTGGGCGACCTCAACAACCAGGTTGTCTTCTTCATCGCTAATGGCAGGGTTGCTGATGGTCAGTGCCGTATAGATGGTAGGCAGATTACCCTGTTCGAATTCCACATCCACCACAGGACCCAGGACCTGAATAATTTTACCAATGTTTTCTCCCATCGAAAAACCTCCAAATTGGTTATTTGTTATTTGCTACTCGTATAGGAATTGCCACACCATCCGGGAATATACCCGATTAACAAATGACGATTAACGATTAGCTATTAACTATCCCTTTAGCGCTTCGGCACCACCGACGATGTCCATCAGTTCTGCGGTAATGGCTGCTTGTCTGGCCTTGTTGTACGCCAACGTCAAATTCCCGATCAAATCATTACAGGCGTTGGTTGCATTGTTCATAGCAGTCATCCGGGCGGCATGTTCGCTGGTGGAAGTTTCCAGCAGCGCACTGTGCAGCGTCACATAGACACTTTTTGGCAATAATTCCCCTAAAAGACTGTCAGCCGAAGGTTCGCAAATGTGTTCAGCCAGATACCCTTCATCTCCACCTCCCGCTCCAGCTTCAGCAGTTTCAATCGGTGGTATGGGCAGCAGCTGTTTCAGGGTGGGGACCTGTCTGCCCATGCTTAAAAATTCGGAATAGATGACATGGACTTCGTCATAGTCTCCGTTCAGGTATCCTTCCACCAGCTTTCGTCCTGCATTGGCCGCCACATTAAAGCCAAAACTGGTTCCGACGACACCGATATGCTCGTCTACTCTCAGAATTTTCTTTTTGCGACACCAGTCTCGGCCCTTTTTGCCAAAATTGGTAAAGGATATCTCATTACCATCTACGGATTTATCCCTTGTAAAGGAAACGGCCTTTTCAATCAAGTTAATATTAAAGCCGCCACACAACCCCCTGTCCGACGTACACAAGACCACATGAAGTTTCTTTGCTTCCTCGCGGGGCACCAGCAAAGGGCTGGCTTCCTCGCCGGACTTCTGAGCCAGATTTCCCAATACCTCGGCAAATTTACTGGCATAGGGGCGAAAATTCTCCATATTCGTTTGGGCACCCCGCAATCTTGAGGTCGCCACCATATTCATGGCTTTGGTGATCTGCTTTGTCTTCTTAACTGCGGCAATTTTGTTCTGGACATCTTTTAAGCTTGCCATAATTCAACCTTCTCGCGTGTTACCTGATTTGGATTGCGGGCTTCGAGTCGACCTTTCGGTATTTTACGCGTAACACGCAACCCGTAACCCTTAACGCTTTCTATTTAATCGTATCCTTAAACTCTTGGCCGTAAGCCTCCATTGCTTCAGCAATTACCTTGTCAAGATCGTCTGAGATTTCTTTCTTTTCCTTCAGTTCGGAAAAAATTTGCGGATACCTGTCTTCGATAAATGTGTAAAGTCCTGCCTCATATTTTGCAAGGACCTCAACCGGATATTTATCGAGATGACCTTTGGTACCTGCATATAGGATCATGACCTGTTTTTCCATGGGCAGCGGCTGATACTGTGGTTGTTTGAGAATTTCAACCAGCCGTGCCCCGCGGGTCAGCTGCCGCTGGGTGGCGGCATCCAGGTCGCTGCCAAAGGCCGCGAATGCTTCCAGTTCGCGAAACTGCGCCAGATCCAGACGCAAGGTGCCGGCCACCTGTTTCATGGCTTTCACCTGGGCCGCTCCGCCGACCCGCGACACGGATAACCCGACATTGATAGAAGGCCGGACACCGGCGAAAAACAGAGAGGGTTCCAGATAAATCTGGCCGTCTGTAATGGAAATAACATTGGTCGGGATAAAGGCGGAAACATCACCGGCCTGGGTTTCGATAATGGGAAGCGCTGTCAAGGACCCTGCCCCGAGTTCGTCATTCATCTTTGCCGCCCGCTCAAGCAGACGGGAATGGTTGTAGAAAATATCACCGGGGTAGGCTTCACGCCCGGGGGGACGTCGCAGCAGCAGTGAGACCTGCCGATAGGCGGCTGCCTGTTTTGAAAGATCGTCATAGATAATGAGTGCATGCTGGCCCTTATTGCGGAAATATTCTCCCATGGCGCAGCCGGCATAGGGCGCAAGATACTGCAGGGAGGCCGGGTCACTGGCACAAGCGGCTACGATGGTCGTATATTCCATGGCCCCGTGCTTTTCCAGCACGGCGTGTACTTGGGCCACCGTCGATTTTTTTTGCCCGCAGGCCACATAAATACAGTAGACGTCCGTATCCTTCTGGGCCAAAATGGCATCAACGGCAACGGCGGTTTTGCCGATCTGCCGATCACCGATGATCAGTTCCCGCTGTCCGCGTCCCACCGGCGTCATGGCATCAATGGCCTTGAGACCGGTATAGCAGGGCTCATGAACCCCCTTGCGCTGGATGACACCCGGGGCGACGATTTCAACCCGACTGAACTCCTTGGCGTCGATGGGGCCCTTTCCGTCCAAAGGTTCGCCGACGGTGGAGACCACCCGGCCGAGAACCGCTTCACCCACCGGTACTTCAGCAATTCTGCCGGTTCGTTTGACCATATCGCCTTCCTTGATGTGGATATCCTCCCCCATGACGGCAACACCCACGTTGTCCTCTTCAAGGTTTAGCACGAGCCCCAGGATGCCGCCGGGAAATTCCACGAGCTCATTTGCCATGGCTTTTTCCAGACCATGCATCCGCGCAATGCCGTCTCCGACAGACAAAACGACCCCGGTTTCACTCAATTCGATTTTCTTGTCATAATCCGTAATCTGCTCTTTAATAATTTGACTGATTTCTTCTGCTCTTAGTTCCATTACACACCTTCACCCTTTTTTAATGATTCTCTCATATTGAGTAATTGTGTTTTGATACTCCCATCCAGAACAAGATCACCGATTCGAGTGACAATCCCGCCAATGAGACTCGGATCCTGTTCAACTTCCAGAATAATATCTTTGTCTGTCTTTTCTGACAGGGTTTTACGAATTTTCTCAACGGTTTCCGATGACAGCTCGGTGGCCGACACCAACTGGGCCCGGCCGATGCCTTTTAACTCATCGGCCAGTTTCTGAAAAAAGTCATTGATACCGCTCAAATGAATGAAGCGCCCCTTGTCAAACAAAAGGATTAAAAAGGATCTCATGATTGCGGAAATAGCAGCCTTTTCAATTATGGTCTCCAAAACCTTTCGGCGCCCGGCAGCATTGTAAAGGGGATTGTTGATGGCCTGCTCGAGCATTGTTTCTTTTTCAATCAATTCACTAAACTCTGCAAGCTCTTTGCGATATGTTTCAATTTGACCGTCTTCTTTTCCGATCAGTAGTAGTGCTTTGGCGTAACGCCGTGCAATCGCCAAATTTTTCATCCTGCCTCCACCTTCCTCAGATATTCATCCACCAGTCTGTCCTGATCTTCGTCCGAAATTTTGTCTTTCAAAATTTCCTCAGCTTTGGACAGCGATGTTTCGAAAATGTCTTCCTGCAGTTTTAATTTTGCCTGTTTGAATTCATACTCGATATTTCGGCGAGCCTGGCTCTGGAGTTTATCAGCAGCTGCTTGCGCTTCCCTTAAAATTCTCGCTTTGGCTTCATTTCCCTGCTTGATATAATCCTCAACAATCTTATCTGACTCCTTTTCCAGCCGAGATAGTTTTTCACTGTATTCAGCCAGCTGTTTTTCAGCTTCGGTTTTGCGTGCTTCCAATTCTTCCAATTGGTCCTTAATGCCCTTAATCCGAGCCCCGAGTGCCTGGGACAGTGGTTTTCGTAAAAGATAAACAAGCGCTATCGCTAACACTGTGAAATTCATCACTCGAAACCAATCGGTTGTGGTCCACCCCTTTGCGCCGGACTCTTCACCGGATGCGCCCAGGGCTGTCGGAATTGAAAAACCGAAAAACAACAACAACATCAGCGAAATTACCACTGAGCTCTTTTTAAAGCGATGCAGGCCGCCAAAACCGGATATCTTCATTAAACAGCCCTCCCCAAAATTTTTTGACTGATTTGGTTGGCGAAATCACCGATTTGTGCTTGCAAGCTTTCCCTGGCAACCTCGGCGTCATTTTTTATTTGGTCGCGGATTTCGGCTAACTCCGCCTGGGCTTTGCGATTGATATCGTCGAGAATCGATTTTTCCTCATCTGCCGCTTGCTGCAACAAGGCATCTTTCTCCTTAAAGCCTTTGGTTCGGGCTTCCTTTATGCCCGCCGCAAAAGCGTCATCTTTTTCTTTGACATCCTTGTTGGAGGTTTCGATGGCAAGCTCAAGGCCGCTTACTTTTTCTTTTCGCTGGGTCAAAATTTTGCGTATTGGTTTATACAGCAATACGTTTAGCACCCATATGGCAAAAAGGAAATTGACAATTTGAATGATAATCGATCCGTCAGGAATAACCGTTACCCCGCCACCTCCGGATTCTCCGGATGCCCCCAACACAACTTTGGGACCAACGAGGCAAATCTGGATAAGAATGATAATAAAGGTGGGTAAACCTTTCCGGTAAAAACCAGAAATCTTCATAAAAAAAACCTCCGTCAACCTGTTCACGGCAACTACTTCATTTGTTTCACTAATTCCTCTTGGGGTCGTAGACTCAACTGCGGCGGTCTATACCATCAGCCATGATTGGTTGTCAAAGGTTTTTTGAATATTTTTCAATTCATTCTTTTTCTTCTGATTTTGCGGCCTCAGATTGCTTTTTGGGAAAAATGGTCGGTTTGCCCGCTGGGGCTGTCTTAGGCTTCATTACGCAAGTTCCATTGAAAATACCACCCGGCTCGATAGAAACAATCGGAGATTGGATATCGCCGCCCAGACGTCCGGGGGGATAAACCTCGATACGTTCCTTAGCATCAATGGATCCGTTGACCTCACCCATTACAACGGCGACATTAACAGAAATCTCGGCGTTGACAATTCCCTTTTCACCGACCACAACCGTACCGCCGTTGCTGGCAATTGTCCCCTTTACCCGGCCATCAATCCGAATGGTGCCTTTAAACTCAATAACACCGTCAATGCTGGCATCCGAGCCGATAAACGTTGAGATTCGATCCGTATTTTTTTCTTTTTTCATGGTGATTGCCTATCCTCCAAATAATTCAGATATTTGCGATTTGTTAGAGCCTGACATCGAGAAAGCCGAAAGACTGATTTAAACCTGCGCAGGTCATAACTATGGTACCTATCGAACCCAAAAAAACTAAAGGCGAAGGGGCTGATTAGACAAATCAGCTATAAAATCCCCCAACGCCTTAAAATTCAGAACTACAGATTTGGCGTAAAATTTACGCTTATTTTCACTAAAACCTTTGTAGCTTCTTAAGCCTAAAAGTTTTACAATTGAAGTCAGCAACACTGAGATTTCTATTTAAGTAGAAATCGCCGCATGCTGACATTCATCAAAAAACCGATTCCGATGGCCGTCGTCAATACCGATGATCCGCCGTAGCTGACAAAGGGCAAAGGTACACCAACAACCGGCATCAACCCCATGGTCATACCGATATTTATAATTACCTGCCAGAAAAACATGCTGGTAACCCCCACGACCAAAATGGTCCCAAAAGGCTCCCGGCAGCTTTGGGCGATGTTGAGTCCCCAAAAAATCAGCATTAAAAACAATAGGACAACGATCACTGATCCAACAAAGCCCCATTCCTCTGCCAAAACGGAGAATATAAAATCGGTATGCTCTTCCGGCAGAAAAGACAAGGCATTCTGGGTCCCTTTTAAAAACCCTTTGCCGGAGATCATGCCAGAACCGATTGCAATTTTAGATTGGATAATATGGTAGCCTGCTCCCAATGGATCGAGGTCTGGATCGAGAAAAACCAGGATCCTGCGCTTTTGGTAATCTCTTAGGAACAACCAAACCATCGGAACAACTGCGGCGGCGGACACTAGCAGAACAATAAACGAACGCCGTTCTATTTTTACAAAAACGGTCATAGAGCCTGCGATGAGCAAAAGTAGTCCTGCTGTACCTAAATCGGGCTGTTTCAAAATCAAAATAAAAGGGATAAAAGTTAGGATAGCAGGTCTGAAAAGCTCCCGCAGGGTGAAGCCTCTCGTATGGGCATCCTTTGAATAATACCGTGCCAGCGCAACCATGATTGCAATTTTGGCCAGCTCTGAAGGCTGCAAGGATATTGGGCCAAGTGCCAACCATCGTCTGGAACCACCGGCCGATTTTCCAAAAAGAAGAACCCACACCAGCAAAATGATACAGCCGATATAAATTATCTGACCCCAACGATCCAGCAATTTATAGTTGAAGGAAAATGTGATTACCATGGCAACTAATGCACCCGAAAACCAAATGAGTTGCTTGTAAAAAATTCTCATCTGCGGGGCGGGGGTTTCGGCGGTAACCGCACTGTAAAGTATCAAAAGGCCTGAGCATCCGATCAGTACCGTTAGCCCCAGCAGACCCCAATCAAAATATTGTAAGAGTCGTCGGTCAAACATAATTTTAAGGCCCTAAATTTTGATTTTCGTAGTTATTACCGCAATTTTAGACAATTTTAATTTTAGCTCATTTTACGGTCTAACCGCTTTCCCTAGCTTGAACAACCCGATCCTGGCCTTTTGCAGCCCGGTCAATTGATCGCCCAGTTCGAAGGAAAGTCTTGATCAGTTCTGCTGCAATCGGGGCTGCCGCGCTGGAGCCGTGCTCTCCATGTTCAACCAGCACGGCAACGGCAATTTCAGGCGCAATAGATGGGGCATAGGCAACAAACCAGGCATGGGGTCTCAGATGCGCCGGCCGATCTGCCTCGGATCTGGTGTCGTTCTTTTTACGGCTAATGACCTGGGAAGTCCCCGTTTTACCGCTGATGTCAATATCCGCAAGCCGGCTGCTCCTGGCAGTACCCTTATCTCCGTTTACAACTTCCCACAATCCTTTCCTCACCAATTCCAGATTGGGTGCACTCATAGGCACCTTGCCGATAACCTGAGGTTCGCTTTGAAAGACAATACGGCCGTCAGCCGTGGTGACATAATCTAATATTATGGGTTTGTATCTCGTCCCACCATTAGCGATTGCCGAGGTCAAGTCCACCATCTGGAGTGGGGTTGCCAGATTAAATCCCTGGCCGATGGCAACCGAAAGGGTTTCGCCTCTCTGCCATGGAATTCCGGTACGTTTTTTTTTCCAGGCGGCGGTTGGAATCAACCCCCTGCTCTCTTTACCCAGGTTGATCCCTGTGCGAGACCCCAGACCACTTGCTTTTGCATACCAGGCCAATCGATCAACCCCTAACAGCTGGCCCACCTGATAGAAATAGACATCGCAGGATTGGGCCACGGCTTCGACAATGTCAACATTTCCATGGCCACCGCCTTTCCAGCACCGGTATATACGATTGCCAAATCTATGATAGCCCGGGCAAAAAAATTCAGTGGACTCATCGATGACACCCTCTTCCAGACCGGCCAGCGCCGTTATAATTTTATAGGTGGAACCGGGAGGATATTCACCCTGGATGGCCTTGTTTTCCATGGGTCGGAATGGATTGGACTTCAATGAGTCCCACTGTTCATGGGACATGCCGCTTGCGAAATAATTCTGATCAAAAGAAGGGCTGCTGGCCAGCGCCAAAATACGACCCGAGCCTGGATCCATGGCGACTGCAGCCCCGGCAACGCCTTCTAAGAGTGATTCGGCTCTTTTTTGTAAACGATGATCAATGGTTAAATGAATATTTTGCCCGGGTTTGGCCTCTACCGTTTTCAAAACCCGCACCACCCGGCCATTGGCGTTAACTTCCACCTGACGTCCACCGCGTGTTCCCTGGAGATATTTTTCAAAGGCTTTTTCAGCACCGAACTTACCGATGAAATCACCTCCTCGCCGTCCCGGATATTTTCCGCCGGCAAGCTCCGTAGCACTAATTTCGCTTAAGTACCCAATCAGATGGGCCGCATCTTTTACATTCAAATAATGTCTCAACAACTTTACGTTGATCGCTATGCCGGGAAGGTCGTATTTGTGTGCCTCAATGGCGGCCAGTGCATTTCGACCGATATCCTGTTGCAACAGGATGGGTTTGTAAGCAGAAATACCGTTGCTGGAAGACAATTTTTGCAGTAATTCCTCAGAGGGGACATTGAGATAATCAGAAAGTTTACTGATGGTTTTTTCCACTGGACGGGCATCTTTTAAGGTTATGGTAACGTCAAAAGAGGGGCGGTTTTCCACCAGCACCTGGTTATTGCGATCATAGATCAGACCCCTTGGTGGATCGATGCTTTGCAGTCTGATTCTGTTGTTAAGAGATAAAACCAGGTAATCTCCCCCCATGACGATCTGGAGATAAATAAGACGCAGCAAAAGAACGGAAAATGCCACCATCACACATATCATGACACCGGTAATGCGTTGTTTGTACCACTCACTATCTGCCGTTTTTAGATATTTGTCCACGGGGCTTCTATATAATTGGCGATTGAAGATTGAAGATTGAAGATTTGAGGTATTCTACCATTTTACTCTCAGGTTGTTGATCACTTATTCAAAGTATATTTCAGACCAGCTGCCGGCAAAAAAAGCGATTTAATCGAAAAAAAACTGTGTGAATTCGTAGGGCGGGTCACCGTGCCCGCCGGCTTTGGGTCATCGTGTAGCCTGGTATATGGTCGGCACAGTGGCTGACCATACTTATAATTTTCTAACAGGGTCAACCACTCTTCGTTAAAAGCTTCGCCCTAACAGGCAGGATGGATAGGATATAACCATACTAAACCAACAATATCCTGATAATCCTGCTGAAAGCCCGCCATCCATTTGGCGGGTAAATCCTGTTTAAATAAATGACAGTATTCCTTATATATTCATTCTTCAATCGTCAATCTTCAATCAATTATCTATCCCTGCGCTTTTGTGCGGCCATAAAACCTTTTGAATCCGACACCAAGCCTGCTTTGCGCGTTTCTAATAAACAGTATGAACAAAGATCCTGTTAGAATTGCCCAAAGAACTTGAAATGTAATGATTCCGAATGCATCACCGGCAAACTGCTGCTTAGATTCCAAGATAGCGAACGCGCTTAATGTAATGAGGTTCTCGAACAACACGCCGCCGGCGACAATAAGGGTTATAATAAAGAAACGATTTCCGACCTGAATAAAGGTCATGACCCCTTTTACCCCGACATACAACCAGAAATAGGTGGTTAGGTAAAGCCCAAAGGGTCCTCCGGAAAGGTTATCCATAATGAAACCTAAAAATAAGACAAACGGTAAACTTTCGCGGACCGGACGGGAAAGACTGAGATAGATAATAAACGGGATCAGAAGATCGTAAAAATTCTCCAACAGAGGCAAATAAGGCAATACGGTGGTTTGCATAATGACGAGAAAAAGGCAGGCACTGATGTTGAAAAAATAGCTCATTGCCGATTCACCCAATCATGCTTCTGGACCTCAAGAACCACAAGAACCTCTTCAAGTTTTTCGAAGTCGACAAAAGGTGAAACAATGACTTCATGGAAAATATCGGCGTCATGTTCGATAACCCGGGACACAAATCCGATACGAAGCCCCTTCGGGTATACCCCGTCTAAACCGGATGACACAATGGTGTCGCCGACCCGAACGTCATTTTTGCGCAGCACATAGTCCAATCGGCACTGATCGGTGGACTCGCCTTTTATAACCCCCCTCGCCCTGGTTCTCTGCACCAAAGAATCCACCGCACTGTTGCTGTCGACCATCAACATAACCTTGGAATAATGGTTCGAGACTTCGATCACCTGTCCGACAATGCCCTGGGATATTACCACCGGCAGCCCTCTGGACAATCCGTCAGCTTCCCCTTTATCGATGATGACGGTTTTAAACCAGGCTGAAGGATCTTTGCCGATGACCTCCGCTGCGACAACCCGTTCGGAGATATTCTTTTGAAAGTCGATCAAGTTGCGTAAGCGGGTGTTGGCCAATTCGGTCTCATGCCATTGGTTTCTGTTTTCAACAGCCCGACTCAACTGATCCATCAGAACCTGATTCTCTTTGGCGATGGTTACAAGATAAAAATATTGTCGCCAGATATCTCTTGTGAAACGAAGGGAGCGGGTAACCAGTTCTTGGAAAGGGGCGATCGCCGTGATGGCGATTCGCTCGATACCGAATGTCGTGGAGCGTCTGCTGGTAACTGACAGGCCGATCATATTGACGGCAATCAAAACGATGAAGCCGACGATAAACACCAATTTTCTGGAGAACATAGATAAATACGATTAAGATTATTCGCAAATTTTTCAGTGAGCAGCTGCATCTCAGAATTGGGGTTATGGTTAGGTGATGACAACCTCCCTTAACATTTCAAGATTATCCAGTGCCTTTCCCGAACCCAATGCCACGGTGGACAAAGGATCTTCGGTTACAGTGATCGGCAAGCTGGTTTCTTCGCGAAGCAACCGATCGAGACTTTTAAGAAGTGCACCCCCACCGGTCAGAATGATTCCCCGATCGACAATATCAGCGGATAATTCCGGTGGTGTCTGTTCCAGAGCGATTTTTACCGTCTCAACAATGGCATCGATCTGCTCGGAAATGGCAATGCGGATCTCTTCCGAATCAATTGAGAGAATTTTGGGGATACCCGAAGCCAAATCACGGCCTTTGACTTCTATGGTTTCCAAATTTTGCGGATCAGGGTAGGCATTGCCAATGGAAGTTTTGATGACTTCAGCCGTACGTTCGCCGATCAACAGGTTGTATTTGCGCTTGATGTATTGAATAATGGCGGAATCCATTTTATCTCCGGCAACCCGGACCGATCGGCTGTAGACAATACCTTTTAGCGAAATGACGGCCACCTCGGTGGTTCCCCCGCCGATATCAACAACCATATTGCAGGTGGGTTCCGTAATGGGAAGACCGGCTCCGATAGCAGCAGCCATGGGTTCTTCGATGAGAAATACTTCCCGGGCACCTGCGGATTCGGCCGATTCCCGCACCGCTCTTTTTTCAACCTGGGTGATGCCGGATGGGACCGCGACGATAATCCTGGGCCTCACAAATGTCCGTCGATTATGAACCTTATGGATGAAATGTCTCAGCATAGCCTCGGTCACCTCAAAATCGGCTATCACGCCATCACGCATGGGTCGAATCGCCGAAATGTTGCCCGGGGTTTTACCCAGCATATTTTTTGCTTCCAGTCCGACAGCCAGAACTCGGTTTTTATAGCGATTTCCGGTACTGACCGCTACAACCGACGGTTCGCTTAGTACGATACCCTTACCCTTTACATACACCAGGGTATTGGCCGTCCCCAGATCAATGGCCAGATCATTTGAAAATATTCCTAAAATTCCATCTAAAAAAAGATTCATAATACCTCATCATCGCGCACAAAAAGGTGCCGGTTTGTGAATTATCAAATCTCCAGCATTAAGGAATTCACTGAACGCTAAATACGCCGCTTTATAATTTTTGTCGCTGGGATATATATTTAAACTCTGTGGTGACGTAACTTTGGTTCGCCGGGAGTCAATCTTTAACAAGTCTGGAAAAGAATCTGAAATCTTAAAGAGCAAAGCCAATATAATAGAGATATATCAATAAATTACTATTAATAATAATCATATCACTACAAGAAAAAATAATCATCAAAAAAATGATGTTGATAAAAAAAAAGGACCGTAGACAAGCAGACGGATTTCCACAAAATCCATCCGGACACTGAACTGTTGCACAACCGTTGCAAATAAGGGCTACAACAGGCTCACCATAACCTCATCGTGCAGGATTGGCCTAAAGTGTTTAATGGCCTCGTTATCGCGGGATGGATGGACGCGGTTGGTCAGCAAGATAACGATAATAGAACGATCGAGATCCACCCAAAAAGAGGTTCCCGTGAAACCAAGATGCCCCACACTGTTGGCAGAAAAATAGCTGCCGGCACTTGAATTCTCCAAAGCAGGTGCATCAAAGCCTAACGCCTTGTCCGTGTTCGGCAGGCGTTTAAAAAACAAACGAACCAGCTTCGTTTGAAACAAGCGCTCCGGATGGGTCCCTTGATAAGCGGACAATAGCACGCTCACCAGCTTATGCACGGCGGCCGCGGTTCCGAAAAGGCCCGCATGGCCCTGAACACCTCCGACCACAGATGCATTCTCGTCGTGGACCTGACCAGATAGGAGGGTCTTGCGCCAGGGACACAATTCTGTTGCGGCAAATACCCTTTGGGGCTTTTTTGCATTCAGATCAACAAAAAAGAGGCGATCAAGGCCCAGTGGGCCATAAATCACCTCAGAGACAAAACGATCAAGCCGTTTTCCAGATACTTGTTCAACGATCCACTCCAAAATCATAAACCCGAGATCACTGTATACCACCTTTGCGCCGATTGGATGAATGAGCGGTTCGCTCACCAACAAATTCCGCAGTGCCTGTTTGCGTTTGTCTATCGGCAAATGCTCGATCTCTTTGTAATAGCACCGGTAAGCCGCTAATCCGGAGCTGTGATGAAGCAATTGCCAAATTTTTATGGTCGCCTTGTTAACTTTTTTAAAAGCGGGCAGTATATCACCGAGATTCTGTTCTGTGTCGATGTCTCCCTGTTGCACCAAACGCATCACCGCCAGGGCGGTGGCCAGGGGCTTGGTTAAAGACGCTAGGTCGAATATGGTTTCCGTGGTCATCGAACGTCGGGCAAACAGATCGGCGAATCCATAGGCGTTATGACAGACGATAGAACCCTCCCTGGAGACGAGCAGGACCGCGCCCGGAAACACGCCGTCGAATACTGCTTGTCGCATCAGAGCGTCAACCCGGGCCATGTTGGGTGGTACGCTGTCCATTGGATGTTGTTCCTTGTTTGGTTTGTCCATGCATCCTAACATATTACCAGTTGTTAAAAGTGAGATTCGCGATAGCAGTATGGATATAAATGTTTTTGTAAAATTTGTGCCCAAAAAAACCAAATTCCAAGCACCAAATTCCAAAAAAATTCTAAATTCGAATTTTCAATGACCGAAACCGATTATTTTATTTTTCTATTTCAAATCTCAGATTGATATTTTATTTTTGGTCATTGAGTATTATTTGTGTTTTGCGATTTGTGATTTGTTTTTTTTACCGGTTCGTCCAAGCTGGTCTAATGATTGAAATAGCAATGTATTCATAGCAACTAACTGCAGACAAATACCACTAACCGGTGGTTGCTGCCCGGTGATAAATTAACGAATGGCGATCCGCATCCAGCGTCGCTTCAATGCCCAGAGGTATTGTAAGATTATGACGACCATGGCCGGCATCAAGCCCGGCAAGGACCGGAATGGAATGTTTCTCAAATATCTCCACCATGATCTCAATCACGTCCTCAATCGGCCCGCATCCCTCAAAGGTCCCCAGAATGATTCCTGCAAGTCCTTTGAAGCAACCGGCAAGCTCCATATGAACGAGCATCCGGTCGATTCGATAGGGGGCTTCCCCGCGGTCTTCCAGAAACAGAACTTTATTTTCAAAGTCGGGCGCAAACGGTGTTCCGACCAAATGGCATAACATGGTCAGATTTCCACCGCAGACCTCCCCCGCCGCCACTCCGGGAATAATTGTTTTGCCGTTGAGAAGCTTGATCTCAAGGTTGCCGGCGGAGGTAACATTGCTTAATAGAGAACACTTTGTTTCTTCGGATGCATCGGCGAGGCTGGTGACCACAGGTCCGTGAAATGTCACCAAATTGCAGCGACTGAACAAAACGGACAAAAGGATGGTAATATCACTAAAACCGATAAAAGCTTTCGGATTGTTTTGGATGGTGTCATAGTCGAGCATAGGTAAAATTCTCATTGAGCCATACCCGCCCCGGGCGCAAATGATGGCATCTACAGACGTATCCGCAAACAACTGATTTACAAATTGGACCCGATGGTTGTCGGAACCGGCAAGATAACGGTTTTTTTCAAACAATCCCGGAGGTGTAAAAATGTTAAACCCCATATCCTCAATGATACGCACCCCACGTAAAAACGTTTGGCGATCAAACGGGCCGGCCGGGGCGACAATTCCAATGTTATCCCCCGGTTTTAGCCGGGCAGGCATCCTGATTTTTTTGCTTTTCATTATCTGCTAAAATTTTTGATAGTTTCTTGACAGGATCAATTCAACATGTTAGTTTGCGCTTCTGTTGTCGGGGCGTAGCGCAGTCTGGTAGCGCACT
>JASFFJ010000078.1:0-16452 GCA_050124355.1 Desulfobacterales bacterium
CTGGGGAGGCGTTCCATCGCCCATTTTAGAAGAAAGAACGAGTGAATCGGAGTTCCAGGAATACATCCATTGCCTTTTAGAGACCATCGGAAACCGCAACATTATATTGGGTGTGGGAGATATGGTTTTAGGTAACAACTTGATAGAGCGCGTCGAATACATTGCAAAGGAGGTTGAACACCACCAGTTGGTTTGAAAGCCACCATCAGCTTCGGCACTGCTGCTGTAAACCGCCAAGCTTGTATCTTGTTGTGGGAAATATATAGCGCTTTTGATTAAATAGACATATTAATTTTTCCGTTTTATGATCAATATTTAAGTCTATTTAGTCAACTATGTCCCATCCCAAGCTACCGGGCTGGATAACCGGTAGCCTCCTTTCTTCTTACGGGATACGGGTCGTCGATGGCATCGGCTGCCATTGCAATTGTTTGGTTGCAGTAATCAATTGAACGAGTGCCCGGGCCAAATGCGCCGTGGCCTCCTGCAGCCAGCAATTTTCATAAAAGCTATTGCGGACATCTTCCAAGGACTGCATGCTGTGGCCGGTGTGATAAATGAAACCCTGTGGAGGCAGGATAAAGCCATACTGATTCAGGATATACATAATTTCTTTGACGGTGCTCGCCTGGCCGAGTTCACTGCCGGCCACCACGACACCGGCGATCTTGCCATGCAATGGATTGGAAATTTTCAACTTGCCGTCCGCCATATCTTTCAGTAGATCGAAGCACTCATCAAGTGATTTGGTCGTATTGCGGGGATCAACAGGCGGTGCTTTAAAACTGATCCAACGCTCGAAAAACAACTTAAGCACCGCGGACATGCCTCCCATGTAGGTCGGAGTAGCAAACACGATGGCGTCGGCAGTCATCATCTTGCGGACGATCGACTTAAAATCGTCTTCAAAGCAGTCGCACAGGAAGTGACAGCGTGTTTCCATATCCGAGAAGCAGCCGCGGCATGGGTTCAACCGGCAGGTGCTCAAATTCAGTCGTTCGACGGAAACATCTTTGGATTCGGCAGCCAAGTCCAGCACGCCCTGCAGCATGATCCCGGAAAGAGAATCGAAAAGGGCATGATCTTTTTTTCGGCGTGGTGAACTATCGATACCAAGTATTTTTATTGAATTCGGTGATCTTCGCATAAAAATAGTGAAACAGCAGCGCCAGTGGAATACTCACCGCCGGCGGCATAACCAGCCGGCTTTTTGCCATGGGCTGAGCATGGTGAACCCCGTGAAACAGAAATGAAATCCTTTCCTGCCATGCATTTCTGGGTTTAAAGTGAAATACAAACCGATGAACCCCGTACTCGATCAGGGTCCAGAGTATCAGACCCACAATCATACAAACCGGAAAATAAATTAAATATACGCCATCGGGCCGATTCATCAGACCGTAAACAACAAACCACAATACCACCGGAATCCAGATGATCAGTACGACGGCAGGATGTATATGGGAAAAAAACTCAAGGAAATCCGACTTAAACAAACGAATTGGTTCTTTGCTGGATTTCACTTTCCACATAGCGCTGCTCACTTAACCAGCGACCACCAGTAGAGGTGGCCCCGGCCCCTTCGAGTGGCCTTCCTCATACCCGCAGCTCTACTGGTGGTCGCTGATTTAAATTTATTGTACTTTTCCTCTTCCGGCAATGAGAAGTTCGGCCTCCACTTTTCCACGCCGGATGCCATAGGCTTTGTCAGATAGATTAATGACCGGACAGGCATGATTGGGAATGATTCTAACCGTCTCGCCAATTTCCAGATTTTCGCTGGAATCCAACGACATGACGCCGTGTTCTTCGGAAAGCCTCTCGAGCACGGCGTGCTTATTCAGCACAAGGCCGAACCCTTTCAGCATCTCCTTTCCGTGGGCTCCTTTGTCTAACGCAAAAACTTTGCTGCCGGCATCGACCACTGCCCGGTCATGGGCCGGCCGACTTGTTACCGTGGCCAAAACTGTCAAGGCACATTCTTGCGGGGTGGCAACGCCCAGGGCAATTTGAATCGCATCTAAAAAGATATAGTTGCCGGGGCGTATCTCGTTAACGCCGGCACACCCCTCCCAAACCCGCATGGTGGGAGTTGATCCGACCGAGACAACCTCGGGCAGCACGCCAACGTCCTTAAAGCAGTTGCAGGTCTCGACCGTGGTTTCGCTTTCAAGTTTGCTGATTTCCAGTACGTCTTCAAAGGTTTGTTTGCCGTAAACCTGCCCTGCGTGGGTAAAGATGCCTTTAAATCTCAGGCCGGCCAGATGCTTGATGGCGTTAAATAATTCGACAGCGGGCAGACCCGGCGGAACGCCGCAACGGTTCAGCCCGCTGTCAATTTCAATCACATAGTCTATTTCTTTTCCAGCGGCTGCAAATACATCGGAAAGGATTTTTGCACCGGCCGCACTGTCCAGTCCCACGGATATCTTAACCTTTTTTGAAAGTGCCGCCAGCCTCTTGAGTTTCGTCATGGTGACAATCTGGTTGGCAATGAAGATGTCTTTGATTCCCGCATCCGCCATGACCTCGGCTTCAGAAACCTTGGAAGCGGTTACCCCCACGGCACCCAATCGGACTTGAGTGCGCGCCAATTCGGGTATTTTGTGAGCCTTGATATGCGGGCGCAGCATCGCGCCGGTGGTATCGGCCTTTTTTTGCATGCTTGCCAGATTTTTTTCAACCCTGTCTAAATCGATTAAAATTGCAGGCGTGTCAATTTCAAGTGCGTTTGATTCTGTCACTATAAACCCCCTTTGGCCGGAATACAGACCAGTTCGGTCACCATCCCTAAAATGGCGTGTGAGTTTACTGGAGGCCATAGATTAATTTTGAATTTTTGATTAGCCACGGACCCACACAGACAGACACAGTCAATTTTTTAGGGTCTAATTCCCCGCAGCTTGCTGCGTAATATGATAGACATAATTCCTATAGCCCGATACCCCGTCAGCAGCTGGGAGCCTTCATTTAAAAATGCAACGAATCCAATTATCTGATTAGATCCATCATACGGTCGATCACTGCTTTGGTCAAATCATTAGTGGAATTTTTAGCCCATCACCATCAATTTCAAATACTTCTAAAAGGATATGAACTTAGAGCATCCTAAACTCCTTACAACCGTGATTTTGATCCTGAAAAGTGTCGCATAAGCCTGAAAAACGACCATATCTGGCAGGTTTCTTAATGAAATACAAGCACATAACTTGGTCCGACAGAGATAGGGACTTTAGCCATTGAACGTGGTGCCCGGCTTTATTCAACAGACCAAGCAGGTCCGATAAGGTTTTAAAAATTTCTAATCCGGAAAGGTTGACATTTTAACATATATAGTTGTCCTACCCACTTGGTACTTTTGAAGTGGCCCCAAAATATAAGCTGTCCTGATACGCCTATGCACCATCCGGGGTGGTTCTTCGGGGCCACCCCTTTTTTATTTCTGTGGAATTCCTTTCTCGAATAAATTTGCCTCATCGTTACAGATCCAAGATTATTTTTGCCTTGCAAGCCGAATGAGGTTCATTATAAATTGACTTTGGCATTCACTCGGGTACGGAAAGGGGGAATTGGCATGATGAAGGATCTGATATCTGATATTGTAAAAGCCTTGGTTGATCAACCGGATCAGGTTTCGGTGAATGAAGTTGAAGGTGGCCACACAGTCGTGTTGGAACTAAGTGTTGCCAAGAGTGATATGGGAAAGGTCATCGGTAAACGGGGCCGGAATGCTTTGGCACTGAGGACGTTATTAAGCGCAGCATCCGGCAAGGTCCGCAAAAGATATGTTCTTGAGATTGTTGAGTAACCATCTCCGGCTTCTTGGCCGCATCGCAAAGTCGATTATAACCTGAGGTATATTTCCTGGTAAAGGCTTCATCCGTCCACCCATTTTCAATCAGTATATTGACCAAAGACATTTTCAGATAGGTATCGGTACCCGAGGTGATGGGCAGGTGCAAGGTTGCAAGATCGGCAAACCGATGCCGGGGTGGATCCGCAATAACCAATTCGGCGCCCCTCTTGACGGCGCTGCAGATGTCATTTGGCAGATTGAAATAAGTAGCTCAGAGATAGGGCCGATGAGAGGGTGTGTCGGTATCGTAATTAATACGAGAAGGATTCGAATTTTAGGAAAAAATGAGGACCAGCTTCCCGAAGATCAAAAAAAGGAAAATACAGTCGGCGATCGTACGCTATTATTCAGGGGTTATCGAACCCTACCTTTTCGCCTTCTGATCCATTAGTCTTTGAAAAACCGGGGTTCTATCTGTCAGCCAGTTATTTTCTTCATCGAAAAGCTTTTTATGTTCGTAATACCACCCAAAAAGATACTGCAAAAATGCCGTCAACGTCACGCATCCTAAAATGATATAAACAACATAACTGGTTGGAATATCGAGAACGGTTTTTAAGAACAAGCCAAAAAGCATTCCCGTATTTATCAGACTCATAATCACACTCAACTCCAGCTGTCCGCGCACGAGTAGATTCCGGTGGTGAATATACTTTTTTGCTGCTTCTTTGACATCCATTTGTAACTCCCTTTTAATCAAATACCTTTATCGATAAATGTCAGCAATTATTATGCCACATTTTTTCTGCAGCTCACCAGATCCACCCTAATTATTTGTAATTTAGAGATTTTGTGAATGAATAGGTTCAAGGTCGCTATGGTCAAACTGATTGATTAGGAGGTCAGGTGGTTTCCCTATCGAGGCAGACTATTTTTTCGAGGGTATTGAACTAACAAATTGATATTTCTAATAATTTTTATGGAAACCATTTTGTCGCTGCGAGGCGATAAAAATCTCGGCTTTTCAGCATAGTCAAACGATTGGCAGCTAGTAAAAAAACTTCACCGGTTCACCCCATCTTCAATAATTTCAGCCGGCCTTGATTATCATCGGGATCAACTTATTGCCTTCATCGATGATAATTGATTTCGTTCCATCAAACATTAGCGCTTAACCATGCAAACATGCGGTGGGAGGGTAATTTAAATTTCATTCCATTTGATATTGTATTTCGCCAGGTATTTCCGCAGGCGATCTGAATCGTTGGTTTTTCTTTTGTGTTTTCTGGAAACGGCAAAAACTTTCCGTCCGGTTTCGGACATACTTTTTGATTGTTTGCATACTTTGAGAAAATCGCCGGAAATTCCAAGCTTAACGTCGTACTTGGTGAAAAGGGACTTGCTGACAGGGTTGTAAACTTACTATAATCCTTTACGAATGAGACCGCCCCGTCAATTAGACGGGGCAATACCTCAAATCGGGGAAATATGAATATAACCCAACGCGGACAAGCCGGAAATGAAGATTTAATAATTTTGGATTTTGAAAAATTCCGGACAAGGTGAACCTGTTTTGAAACCAAATTTAAGGGCTCCTGACCTCAGTTGGATAAGCTTCTCAGGAGGCTCTGATATTATAGGAGCCTACAAAAATTGTAGAAAAATATGCGTAATTATAGATGCAACACTGCACAGGATAAGCTAATATCAACACCAGTGGATATGGCCTTGCAAGTCCTGAAAAAATATGAAATTAAATTCAGAACGATTCACCTGAAATCCAGTATTATTGGCGCGACCACAGACATTTGTGACGCATCAGATTTTACGACACGTCAGTAGTTCTGAATTTAAGGGGAAAGAAAATGATTACAATTGATGGCTCATTTGGTGAGGGAGGTGGTCAGATCCTTCGTACTTCTCTTTCACTTTCTCTGGTTTCGGGAAAGCCGTTTTCTATACATAACATCCGGGCCGGTCGGAGAAAGCCGGGACTCATGCGCCAACATCTTACGGCCGTAAATGCAGCGGCAGAAATTGGCCAGGCTGCAATAGGAGGCAACAGGATCGGTTCACAGGCATTTACGTTTAAGCCTGATATAATCAAACCGGGCGATTACCAGTTTGCAATCGGTTCTGCCGGAAGTTGCACCCTGGTCTTTCAGACTATACTGCCGGCGCTTTTAATGGCCGGGGAACCCTCGGAAATAATTCTGGAAGGGGGTACGCATAATCCGTTCGCACCTCCGTTTGACTTTCTGGAAAAGGCGTTTCTTCCAATCATTAATCGAATGGGACCCAAAGTTGATGCCGTCCTGGAAAAACCCGGATTTTATCCAGCAGGCGGCGGCCGAATTAAGGTGTCTATCAAACCGGCTGGTATAAACAGAATCGATCTTTTTGAACGCGGAAATATTATTCATAAAACCGCCCGGGCGTCTGTAGCCAACCTGCCGGTCAAGATCGCAAAAAGGGAGCTCAGGACTGTTCGTGAAATACTCAAATGGGGCAGAGAACATCTGAACGCGGTCGAGGTCGAGAATTCTCAAGGACCGGGCAACATTCTGACAATGGAAATAGAAAGTGAAAATATTACTGAAGTGTTTACAGGGTTTGGCGAGAAAGGCGTTTCCGCGGAAAAAGTGGCCAAACGGGCCGTAAAGTCTGTTCAGGAATACCTGGCCTCTAACGTACCTGTGGGGCGGTACCTTGCAGATCAGCTGCTGATACCCATGGCACTGGCGGGTGGCGGTAAACTCCGAACGCTTTCCCCCACCAAGCATACAACTACCAATGCTGAGATTATCAAAAAATTTATTGATATCGATATTGCCATAAATGAATACGATCAGAATCGATGGGAGATCGAATTATGGAATGGATAAAAATTGAATATTGACTTTGCATAGAAGTCAGGATATGATCGCCAGAAATACGATGAATAAATTTATTTTTATGTGGTTAAATAATTTACAACATATACTCATAAGAGAACTACTGTATTGCCCGGACGGTAAAACCCTGCGCGGAAGTATATCCTTATTTTTGGATGCCGGATGTAAATACTTGGGTAGAATTTTAGGAACGGAGGGACATATGATCTGACCCATACGTTCAGTATGCTCTTTATAAACCCTTTCGGTTGCCCGAGGCATACTGCGAGGGTTTTTTTTTGAACATTTTCATATGAAAAGAAATACCCCCTGTAGCTCAGCGGAACCAGAGCACCGGACTACGAATCCGGGGTAGCGGAAGTTCGAATCTTCCCAGGGGTACCAGAATTTAGTGGGGCGACATAGATATGAAAGTAATACTTCTAAACCAGGACTATTCATACATTAACAGCATCTCGGTGCGTAGGGCCATGAGATTGATTGCCAAAGGAAAGGTGACTGTGGAGAAGTACTCAGAGAAAATCGTAAGAACCGTCACCCAAGATATCGCTGTACCGTTGATTCTTCGTCTGGTGTATCTGGTAAGGCAGATTTATCGGAAAGCTGTCACATGGTCCAAGAAAAACGTTATGGTTCGGGATGACTTCAAGTGTGTTTACTGCGGAACTAAACACAATCTTAACATCGACCATGTTTTTCCTCAGTCAAAAGGCGGTAAGAATACCTTTGAAAACACGGTCACTTCATGCCTGAGTTGTAATAACAGGAAAGGTGACATGACGTTGAGGGAGGCAAATATGTTTTATAAAAGGCGAAACTTTACGCCATATCAACCGACCGTCATGGAGTTTATCAAGAAGTATCTCGACAGTATCGGCGTTTATGACCTGCTTGTAAAAGCGGGCATCTATTAACGCCGAAAATAGACCATGCTTGACATCACGGCCATATTACGGGTAACAAAAAGATGTCTTGGATTAATCGTTGATTGGTTGATTCGTTAGCAATTTTAGCAAAACTAATAACCTGTAACGAATTTTTCCATAAAGGAGGATAGCGATGAAGAAAACATGGATCAAAACCGGCATTATGTTGGTGGCCTGGATATTCGTGGGTACGACCGTATCCGCCACTACGGTTGAATTTTGGACAACAGAAACCCAATCCGATCGGATGAAAACGATTCAACTTTTAATGGATACCTATCAGGCGCTTAACCCGGATATTACCGTAAAGCTAGTGCCGGTGGATGAAAATGAGATGCCCTCTCAGATGGCAGCGGCTTCTGCAGCGGGTACCTTACCGGGGTTGATCGAGGGAAGCTCCGAACTGATGCTGGCGTTTGGCGAGGAAGGTATACTGGACGTCAAAGGTGCCAGTCGACTCGTCGATAAACTTGGTAAAAAGCGTTTTTTTCAGGGCGCCTTGAAAATGATGGAAGTCCCCGGCGGCGGCAATTATTATGCACTGCCCTACCACGGCTGGGTTCAGGGAATATGGTATCGGGCAGACTGGTTTAAGGACGCCGGATTAGACCCCCCGGACACCTGGGAGAACATTCTCAAGGCGGCCAAAACATTTTACAAACCAGAACAGAACCAATATGGCATTCTGGTGGGAACGAAACCGGAGGCCTATACAGAACAGTGTTTTACACACTTTGCACTTTCCAACGGGGCTGGGGAATTCAACTCATCCGGCGAACTCATCTTCAATTCCCAGCAAACACTTGATACGCTGAAATTTTATGTCGAGCTTGCAAAATACAACCCTCCCGGGCCTCAAACCTGGCGCGCACGAGATTATTATATCCAGGGTAAGTTGGCAATGTTTTTCTATTCTACCTATATCATGGATGATCTCGCACTGGCAGAAGTAGCGGCCGGCTCACTGACGGATGCCCATTTTCCGCAACTGAGCAAATCGACGTTTGACGCCAAATTAGTGGACAACACCCATTTCGTCGCAACCATCACCAAATCAAAACCGGGCGCCTATGGTGCCATCGTAGGATTGGGATTGGTAAACCAAAAATCCAAGGAGAAAAACGAAGCCGCCCAGAAGCTGGTGGAATTTCTGTACGAACCGACCAGCTATATCACCTTTTTGCACATGGCCCCCGGGGGCATGAACCCAATGTTGCGTGATATCGCCAGTAAACCCGACTATCTAAATGACCCCAAGGGGATATTCAAGCGATATGGTCGCCACAAAATCGAAGAAATCATATCCGGATTGGATAATATTGGTTCCTTTACCATTGTGGACGGTAAAACATTTCCCGCCGCCGGAAAAATATATGCCAAGCAAATCATTCCCAGAATGGTTTATTCGGTAACCATAGAAGGTATGAATCCGGTAGACGCCTTAAGGTGGGCTGAAGGTCAAATGAAAAGCGTCATCAGCCAGTAGCCTGTCTCCTTTGATTCGCTATGGAACTTACCCCGGAACAAAGAGAGTCAAGACTTGGCTGGCAACTTATTGCGCCCTGCCTGGGGGTCATCGGCCTGCTCATTATTTATCCAATTCTATACAACCTATATTTGAGCTTTTTTGATGTCAAACTTACCGGTGACAAAATTTTTGTCGGCCTGGCAAATTATGAAAGACTGCTGAAAGATACGGCATTTTACGGATCTCTCCTGACGACCATTATCTATCTTGTCGGCACGGTTTTTGGCACAACTCTGGTTGCCCTGTTGGTGGCCTTGCTGATGAACCTCGAGTTTCCTCTGAGAAGTTTGGTCAGAACACTGATTTTGTTGCCATACTTCGCCCCGGTCATTTCGGTTGTATTTGGGTGGCAGTTTATTTTCGATCCGGTCAATGGGATCTACAACCATGTCGTCGTGGAAGTATTGGGAGTTGCCGCCGGGCGTCGTAACCTTATCGGTGAGCCCAAAACGGCTTTGGTCGTCGTGATCATTTTCGATATATGGAAACATTTTCCCATCTCCTACCTTTTGATCGTATCAAAACTGCAATCCATCAACAAAGATCAGTATGAGGCAGCGGCGATCGACGGTTATGGTCCCATCGGAAGGTTCATTCATGTTACCCTGCCGGAATTGTATTTTGTGTTGGGCACCTTGATCATTCTCAGATTCATTTGGAACTTGAACAAATTCGAAGACGTATTTTTGCTGGCGCCCAATGTGGAGACGTTGCCTATTTTTACCTATTATACCGCATTTACCGGAATTATCGATCAAGGTTTCGCTGCTTCGGTATCTGTGGTCCAATTTATGCTGCTTTCCTTTCTAATATACTTTTATGTCAAGAAAGTCTTAAAATGGTGAATTCACGACTGCTTGGCGCTGAAATACTTTTATGGCAAAAAGCAAGTGAAACGGAAGAACTTGCGTCAAAGTAAATAAAATATAAAAATCTCCACTGATTTGTTTAAGAAAATGAATCGTAAACGAAATTTACTGCAAAACGTTTTGCTGACACTGGCAATCCTGACGGTGTTGTTCTTTTGCTTGTTTCCTTTCATACAGATCCTTTCAACTTCTTTGAAACATCAGTTTGACTGGGGCAACCCTTCCTTAATACCGGTAAACTTTAATCTCAAAGCATACAAGGAACTGTTGGGATTTGATGAATCGACTGAAAAGCAGATACCGGAAACGGTAAAAAAACTGCTGAACAATCCATTGATCACAAAAGAGCAGAGAGAAAAAATACTTTCAAATTACCGATCAACTAGTGACGTCTTTCCTTTCCCACGTTTCTTCCTAAATACCTTTTTACTCTCTGCATCCGCGGCAAGTGTGTCTCTTGCATTGGCAGTTTTTGGCGCCTATGCCTTCAGTCGGTTGCGATTTGGCGGTCGGACGATCATCCAACGCAGCATTTTGTTTGTTTATATGATCGGCGGTGTATTGCTGATGGTTCCGCTATATCAGATGAGTGTGAAGGTGGGGCTGGCAAAGACGGTTTGGGGATCTCTTCTGAGCTTGCTGTTGATATACATCATTCAAACACTGCCGGTCTCCTTGTACATGCTTGGCAACTACTTTCGAACCATTCCCTATTCCATCGAGGAGGCGGCCATCACCGACGGATGCTCGAGAATTCAGTCAATATTTATAATTATCATCCCGCTTTCGGTTCCCATGCTGGTAACCGTTTTTGTATATTGTTTTATCATTGCGTGGAATGAATTTTTATTCGCTTCCGTGTTTCTGAAGCAGTATCATAATTTCCATACACTGCCCCTGGCAATTCAGTCACTGTTTGTATCCAAAAATGCGATATGGGATCGTATCATGGCAGCCTCCATGCTGACCTTAATCCCTGTTGTCATCTGTTTTCTTCTTGCCATGAGAAATCTAAGCGGAGGCTTGGCTGAAGGAGGTGTCAAAGAGTAATTATGGCGAGTGTCAGATTTAAGAATGTCCATAAGTGGTTTGGTAAAACCAAAGTACTCCACGATATCAACCTTGATATTAAAGAAAGTGAATTTGTTGTACTGGTCGGGCCGTCCGGATGTGGGAAGAGTACAACACTCAGGTTACTTGCCGGACTTGATGATATCACGGAGGGAGATATCTATATCAATGAAAAAATTGTCAATTCACTGGAACCTCAGCATCGAAATATTGCAATGGTATTTCAAAATTATGCCCTTTACCCCCATAAAAACGTCCAGGAAAACATCGTTTTCGGTTTAAAACGGGCAAAGGCTTCCAAGGAGCTCATTAAAAAGAGACTGGATAAAGCCTCCCTAATGCTTCAACTGCAAGACCTGCTCGACCGAAAGCCTGCTCAGCTATCCGGCGGACAGCGACAGCGAGTTGCCATGGGTCGGGCAATTGTTAGAGATGCCGATGTTTTCCTTTATGATGAACCTCTCAGTAACCTTGATGCCAAATTAAGGAGCCAAATGCGCTATGAGATCCGTCGAATCCACAGAGAATATCAAACCACCAGTCTCTACGTTACGCATGACCAGGTAGAAGCCATGACACTCGGCGACCGGGTCGTTGTCATGAGAGATGGGTTTATCGAACAAGAAGACTCGCCCATGGCCCTTTATCTAAAACCTAAAAATATCTTTGTGGCCAACTTTATCGGGGCGCCTTCGATGAATATCCTGGATGCGATATTGTACCCTGGATATATTGAACTTGAAAATCAAAGGCTGCCCTTTGACAAAAACCGTGTGAAGGGGTCTATACCGTCAAATGGAAAACAGGTCAAGTTTGGTATCCGGCCGGATTTTTTCCAGGATGAACAGCATATCAGCGGGAGCGAATCTCTTACGACGCTTAAAAATCTTCAAGTCGATATTGTAGAGCCACTGGGCTATGACCGAGAATTGAATCTAAAACTGGGAAATCAAACACTCAAAGCAAGGCTGGATCTGAGAACTGAGGCACAGGAGGGTGAAACGATCAACTTATGCTTCGATATGAACCGTGCTCATGTTTTTGATATCGAAAGCGAAAAGAATCTCACCCTGTGAATTTAAGTTTAAAAAGATGAATTGAATCAATTCATTATGTTCTGCTGGAATCTAAAATAAATACCCGCGATGTCACTGAAAATCCAATCAAATTTGCATTCTATGGTTGAATATGATAGAGCCCAATACAATCAGAATCGTGCAAAGGCTATGCTAGATGGCGACCGGCATCTTTGCGTATCCCGCAGCTGGTCATTGTTATAGATTTTATCCAAATGGTCCTTGATATTAGCGTATTGTATTGATTATATTATGATTTTAGATAATTATAAGAATCATAGAAGGCGATTATTTCTTGTATCCTTATCAATGGCCATTTTTTTCTTGGTAATCAACGCCTGTACCGTCAAATCTGACTTTGTTCGACCTGGTACCATTCCAAAGTTAGCAGTCCCCAACGCCGAGGCTGAAGAATTTGGCAATGCTTTGTTCCAAGAGCTTTGCGAAGACTACGTCCTCGACCCAGATAGTCGAAAACAGGATCAACTGGTTGAGGTGTTCGATTACCTCACGAAAGCAGCAGAGGTCGACCATCTTCCCTGGCATATTTATTTGTTAAAGGGTTCGGAAATAGTGGACATTCGCGCGGTGTACGGAAATTATATATTTGTGTGGTCAGGGCTTTTAGATGCTGTCGAAAATGACGATGAACTTGCCGGTTTACTGGCCTATGAGCTGTCGCATGCGCTGGCATATCACACCGCACCCGTAGAGTTCACGCTTGCATCCGATGTACTCTTCAACGTCGCAGAGTTCGCTACATCTCTTGGCCTTATGGTGGCAAGCCAGGGGGTGATTGTGATCAACGGTCATGGCTGGATGAAGTACTTCTATAGTGAAATCGCAGATCTTGATCCTTTAGACCGTGAATATAACGAAGAACAGGAACGCGAGGCCGCAGCCATCGCTTTTTTAGTAATTTCCCGCACCCAATATTCCCCCCAAGCCCTTCTTAATTTTTGGAAACGCGTCGCAGAGGATGAATCTTTGCATGATAAATATGAGCGTTTCAGTCGCAGCCTATCGCCTCGGGAAAGGGCCGCAATGCTTGAAAATTTAATCTTGCAGCCTCCTGGGGGAAGTCATGAATTTGCGAAAAAACTGACACGATAACCGATACGAAGGGCCCAAGTCCCGTCGAGGATAGATAGACGCTCTGGTTTTAAAACCAGAAACATCCTCTGTATTCCCGTATTTAATAAAAATGAGGAATGCATTGGGGTAATTCAAGCCTTGAATAAAATCAACGATGATTTTAATGAGCAGGATTTAAAAATTTTTTTCTCAATTGCCGATTATGTTGCAATTGCATTAGAAAATTCAAAACTTTATGAAGATATTAAAAAATATTCAAAGCATCTTGAAAAAACGCTTACCCAGATTGAAAAACTTGAATACGTAAAAAGTCAATTGACCAAGTTTTTTCCATCTTCGGTGAGTAAAATGGTTGAGCAGCAGCGAGATGCGTCGGCCCTCGAGAAGGTATCAATGAATGTATCGATTCTGTTTATTGATATACAGGGGTTTTCGAGCATTACAGAAAGCTATGATCCTAGAATTGTCAATGATATGGTTGAAACTCATTTTTTCTAGATATCTTGACTGAATTACCCGGCAAGAAGGATCAATTCCTATTTATTGGATAAAAAGTATTGTCTAATTCTACTTTGTCACATCAACAAATCAAAATAATTTATAATAATTTATAAATGTTGTAATTTTCATATAGAGAATGATCTAAAATTCGTTTACTTGCTCTGCATCACCCAAACGCCCTGCCAATTTTTTAGTTCTGTGTTGAAAAGTGTCCGACATTTTTGAGCATAGGCCAGTGCGGCAGGATCTCGGGTTTGAATTTCGGCAAAAGCCTTTTCCGCCTGCACCATATCCCCTTTATAAAATAATCCCAATGCCTGATTAAACTTATCAAGAATATCCTTCACGGCGTCATCGTCGACAGAAATCATGGGTTCATAAACAGTTACCGGCTCTTTGCGCCCGACAACGGCTAATCTTGCCAACTCCCTTGTGTTGAAATGCTGGTTTACCAATTCACAAGTTGATTGAGAAATCATCGTGAACGTACCAAACTGTTTGTTGGCGCCCTCCAGCCGGGCGGCCAAATTAACCGCATCTCCAATGATCGTATAGTCGAACCGGTTGTGTGAACCCAGGTTGCCAACAACGGCAATACCTGTATGAATGCCAATGCGCATGTGCAACTCCGCCTCAATTTGTTTCCGGAAGGCAGGGCGCATTTCTTGGAGCTTGGCCTGGCATCGCATCGCCGCCCTGACCGCTTTGACCGCATGTTCGGAAATTTCAAGCGGTGCATTCCAGAAAGCGATAATTGCATCGCCCTCATATTTGTCGATGGTGCCCCCCTCATCGTGGATGATATCGGTCATCGCTGTGAGATAATCATTTAATAGCTCGATGAGTGTTTCCGGATCCAAATTCTCAGAAATGGACGTAAAACCTTGCAGATCAGAAAAAAAAATGGATAGAAGCCTCCGCTCCCCGCCAAGTTTTAACCGTTCGGGGTTTACAATCAGCTGTTCAATGACCGCGGGGCTGAGAAAATGTTTAAACGCGTTTTTGATAAAGCGTTTTTGGCGGCCTTCGGTCGCAAAGTTGATGATAAGCACGAATCCGATCGTCACCACGATGGCTATTTCCTGAACGACCAGGGGCAACCAGAATCCTTGTTGATAAGCGCCTAAAGATATCAACACCGGCAGCGCGATAAAAATCGCGATGGCGATAATACTGCCGGGCACATTTTTGACGTAGGTAACCGAGACCGCACAAATTAGGGATACCATCAACAAAAGGGGCACCATCATCGAGACAGGAAATTGGCGCATGAAATCGCCGGAAAGAAAGTTGTCGAGCAAGGTGGCATAAATTTCCGCCCCAGGATAGACGCCGGATATTGGAGAGGGGCGCAGATCGTAGAGGCCTGGCGCCGAAAACCCAAAGACAACGAATTTATCCTTGAAGGCTTTGGGGTCTCGGATATTGGGTTGCTCGCCGTTTCGTAATTGAATTTCAGATTGAAGTACTGCGGCTGCGCTATATGTCCGATGCGTACCGGATGGCCCCCGATAGCGTAAAATAGCATCGCCATTGGCATCGATGGGGATGTTTCGTTCACCGACTTTCAGATGACGCGGCCTAAACTCTAAAGTGACCCTTGGATTCGCCGCTAGAAATGCCCCCAATCCCAGAGACGGTAGTACTTTGTCGTCAAATATGCTTAGCAGATCGACTTTTCTGAAAATACCATCAGGATCAGGATGCAGGCTAACATTGGACAGCTCATTGTTGGGAAGGTAAATTAAGACATCGTCTCGAGTTTTGATACGGGTCGACTTCCAGGTGATACCGATGACGCGACCGGTATGGGAACCATAGGTAATCCAATCGCCGATGCTGAAAGGATGTTCCATCTGCAGTACCAATCCAGAGAAAAAATTTCCCAGAGTGGATTGGGCGGCCAGGCCAATTACAACCGTCAAGGCGGCGGAGGTGGTAATTAAGCCCGCCAGGTTGACATCCCCACGGGCTCTTAACAAGATGAAAAATAGTATGGCATAACAGATCAGGAGTATAAAATCTCTGGTGATATGAGGGATTTCTATCTCTTTCCAATATTTTAGCGGTAACTCGACAAGCAGGGCGAACACCAGCCGAATAATTGCCCAGGATAAGATAATGGCAGAAGCGACGTCGATCCATTTTTCATATTCCAAGACAATGGGAAGATGACCGACAAATTGAGATACAGCTTCGATGGCAAAAAAAACAATCAGGAAACCCAATGGGAGAAAGGGCAGAAAGCGGGAGCGTTTTGCCAGCAGCATGTATAGACATAACAACAGCACCCACCGATCATTAAAAACCCAGCACCATTCATGATCCTTTTACCTTACCGTCGATAATCGCTCAGTCATCCAGCTCTTCAAAATATTCCTTCTCGGCGCCGCATTCAGGGCAACACCAATCATCGGGCAGGTCTTCAAAAGGTGTGCCCGGGGGAATATTGCGCTCGTGGTCGCCCACTTCGGGGTCGTAGGTGTATTTGGTACATGGGCTTTCGTAACGGGTTGTTTCTTTGGTGGACATGGTATACCTCCGTGAATTTAAAGGTTTTTGAATCTATTATTTTCAATAGTTTCACAGATGAATCTATTCCAGTAATCAATGTCAACTTTTTCAGGCAAGTTACTTTGGCTTACCAATTTTTCAACTTGGTCCATTAAAGATTCCAGGAGCGGGGCAACTTCGGC
>JASFFJ010000079.1:0-16416 GCA_050124355.1 Desulfobacterales bacterium
CCAGTGGTGTGGTTACCAGTTTTTCATGAGTCGTCATATCCTTTCAGGAGAAATCATGCTGGTAGCCATTCCGTTTACCCGTTTAAGTCACATGTGGTTTGCCCCCCTGACCCGCGCCTATATGGGCTCTGAATTCGGAGGGATCAGACACGCGAGAGACTGGTAAAATGTGCGGTTGGCATTCTTGATAATTTTTCAGAGACCAATGTCACTCAGCATAAGGTTGTCAACCGCTTTTTAGAATATCGAACATCGAATTTGGATAAAAAGGAAATTTGACTATGGCCGAACCTGCGAAAAAAGTTGAAAAGAAGATAATGGACGAAGGTCTAACCATTGGTGCCCGGCATCTTTCCCAAGAGCGGATTGAAAAAGTGATCAACAAAGTTTTAAAGGGTGAATCCGGCGCACGCCTCAAAGCTTATGTTGATACATGTATCCACTGCGGCCTGTGTTCGGAAGCTTGCCACTATTACCTTTCCCATGATAAGGATCCCCGATACTCACCGGTCGGAAAAGTAAAGCAGACGCTATGGAAAATGTTGAAAAAAAAAGGGAAGGTCGATGCCGAATTCATCAAAAAATCTTCAGAAATTGCTTCGACGGAATGCAATGCCTGTAAACGATGTGCCATGTATTGTCCCTTTGGAATAGACATTGCCTATCTGATGCTTACCGTTCGCCGAATCTGTCATCTGCTCGGCGTAACGCCTTTGTACATTCAGGATACGGCCCACAGTCATGCGACCACCATGAACCAGATGTGGGTAAAAGAGGATGAGTGGATCGATACCCTTCAATGGCAGGAAGAAGAGGCCCAGGCGGAAATACCCACCCTGCGGATTCCCCTTGAAAAAGAAGGGGCAGACATCATGTATTCCGTTATTGGACCGGAGCCCAAATTCCAGGCCCAGCTTCTTTACCAGGCAGCCGTGATTATGGACGTGGCCGGCGTAAACTGGACGATGCCGGCCACCCCCGGTTGGGACAACAGTGATATGGCTATGTATACCGGGGATAATGAAATCATGGGACGCGTTAAGCGCGCCCACTTTGAAACGGCGGCCAGGTTAAAGGTCAAAAGGATTGTCATGGGCGAATGCGGCCACGCCTTCCGGTCAGTGTATGATATGGGTAATCGTTGGTTGGGATGGCGGATGCCCCCGATACCGATCGTGCATGCCATTGACTTTTATTATGAATTGATCAGGGATGGCAAAATCACGATCGCCAAGAAATTCCAGGAACCGGTCACCCTCCACGATCCGTGTAATGTCGTTAGAGGGGGAGGATTGGCTGAAAAGGCCCGCCAGGTGGTTCACGCTATCTGTGAAGAACTCATCGAGATGCACCCCAACCGTGAACATAATTACTGCTGCTGTGCCGGAGGTGGTGTGATCAATTGCGGACCGCCTTACAAAATGACCCGCATGGAAGGTAACCGAATTAAGGCAGAACAATTATTTGCAGCCAAGTCCAAAGGCGCGAAGACACTGATTGCTCCCTGCCATAATTGCCATAGCGGCCTTGAAGATATCAACCACCATTATGAACTTGGCCTGGATATTAAATTTATCAGCGATATTCTATATGAATGCATGCAAAAGCCTTAGAAAGCCCTACTGAAGGTTCAAAGGAGAAACTCGGGATGAAAAAAAGTGTCCTCTTCATTTTCGCAACTGTGTTGGGTTCGATATTATTGATCGTATCTGTCCATTCACAGGAAGATATGGTGGTCGTCAACGACGATGTTTTTGAAAACCCTCAGCGTCCCCCGGCGGTTTTTAAGCATGATGAGCATAACGAAATTGCCGAAATTGAAGAATGTAATAAATGTCACCACATCTATGAAGATGGTGAGCTGGTCGAAGATGAATCTTCCGAGGACCAGAGCTGCTCAGACTGCCATGCTGAAAATGACTCGGGCGATACACCGGGTTTGACAAAGGCATTTCATAGGAACTGCAAAGGATGTCACCTCGAAAATAAGAAAGGTCCGATTATGTGCGGCCAATGCCATATAAGGTAGAAAAGATTCGTGATTTGATTTCCATTTTGCAATATCAAATAGACTTTCAGAATCTGGAAGACTATAGTTGAAAGAGAGGAACGCCATGCCCAAAAAGATTTTAATCATTGATGATGATCCGACGATCGTCAAATATCTGATGGCTGTCTTTAGCGACAACGGTTATGCGACCTGCAGTGCCTCCAGCAGCATGGAAGGATTGGAAGTTGTCAAGGCGGAAAAACCGGACCTGATCTGCCTTGATTTACAGATGCCGGGTGAGTGGGGCCCGCGGTTCTACCGCAAGCTAAGAAAGAACAAAGAATTAAAGGATATTCCGATTATCGTCGTCAGCGGGATTGACGGGAACCATGCCGTTAAGGATGCGGTGGCGTTCGTGAAGAAGCCATTTGATCCGGAAAAATTGATCGGAATCGTAAAAAATACGATCGGTTAAAATTCAGAACTACTGGCGTATCGCAAAATCTGATGCAACAGAAATGTCAGAAATCGCACCAACAATACTGAATTTGGGCGTATAGTTCTGAATTTTATTTATTTTTAAAAGAATTCGTCACATTTTAAATTTACATTTCTCCTCAGAAACGTCTAAGTACAAATATTGTTGATTGGTTAAGTGGTTGTATATATGGATTTATCCCATGTTTGCAAAATAATTGGACACGTCATGGTTCAACAATCGCAATCTTCCAAAATTCTGACTATAAATTGCCTAATCAACCATTCAACCAGTAAACCATTCAACCAGGTCTGAAGTATGGATCAAAAATTATTATTGGTCGATGACGAAGCGGGCATCCGCAAAGTCCTTAGCATATCATTATCCGACATCGGCTATACGGTGTTTACCGCCGAAAATGGTGAAGAAGCACTCAAAATCTTTCGAAAAGAAACCCCGCCCATCGTTCTTAGCGATATTAAAATGCCGGGCATGGACGGCATTCAACTTCTGCGAACAATAAAGCACGAAAATCCCGATACCGAAGTCATAATGATTACCGGACACGGGGATATGGACCTTGCCATCAAAAGCCTCAAGTACCGGGCCATTGATTTTGTCACAAAACCGATCAACGATGATGTATTAGAAATTGCACTCAACCGGGCCAACGAAAAAATTCTCATGCGGCAACAGCTGCGTGAATACACGGAAAACCTTGAGGCCTTGGTACGTGAAAAATCGGCCAAACTGATCGAAGTTGAACGGCAGGTCGCCGTCGGACAGGCGGTTGAGAGTCTGTCTTCAGCCATGCGTGATATTGCCGGGGACCTGGAGGGTGGCTTAACCTATTTCAACGAGATGCCCTGCTATGTTTCTGTTCACAATCCGAAGTTGAAGATCGTAGCGGCAAATCCATTGTTCAGGACACGTCTGGGTGATAAGGTCGGCCACAACAGTTGGGAAATATATGAAGGCACAGCTGGTGGGTCGTTTAGGTGCCCCGCCGAACAGACATTTAAAACCGGTAAAGGCCTGCGCACCAGAGCTTTTATTAAAACCACAAACGACGATAAGGCTGCGGTAATCGTCCACACTGCCCCCATTCGTAATCAGGATGGTAATATAGAACTGGTTGTGGAGATATCTGCCGATATCACCGAAGTCAAGCGACTGGGGCAAGAATTGTTGCGCACCCAGCAGCGATATCAACAGCTTTTCGATGAAGTGCCGTGCTATATCTCCGTGCAGGATAGGAAGTTCAGATTGACGGCAACCAACCGACGCTTTAAAGAAGACTTTGGCCTTCAACTTGGGGCCTTTTGTTATGTGGGTTACAAACATCGGGATGAGCCATGTCCCAACTGTCCGGTTGCCAAGACTTTCCAAGACGGGCACTCTCACCAGGCGGAGATGGTGGTTACCTCTAAATCCGGTGAACAATACAATGTTTTGATCTGGACGGCTCCTCTGAGGAATGCCGCCGGAGAAATTACCCATGTAATGGAGATGTCCACCAACATTACCCAGATTCGGCAACTCCAGGATCATTTATCATCATTGGGCTTGAAAATAAGCTCGATATCCCACGGAATTAAAAGCCTCCTGACAGGTCTGGACGGGGGCATGTATCTGGTGGATTCAGGCTTCGCCAAAGAGGACCCTGAAAGGGTCAAGGAAGGCTGGCAAGATGTAAAAACCGTCGTCAGTCGGATCCGGAAATTGGTTCAGGATATTTTGTTTTTTGCCAAGGAGAGGGAGCTAGACCGCAAAAGAATCGATGTCCTAAGCTTTGCATCTGAGGTCGCTTCTGCAGTTGAACCCAAGATAAAGCCCGAGGGTGTTCAATTTGTATGCGACTTCGACGAATCCATAGGAAATGTAGAAATCGATTCCAGTGCTGTTCGTTTAGCCCTGATCAGTGTTCTCGAAAATGCTTTGGATGCCTGCATTGAAGATAATGCAGACAAATCCCATAAGATCGTCTTTGCTGCTAAGCAGAAGGAAAATGACGTTATCTTCGAAGTAACGGATAATGGGGTTGGAATGGATCGCGAAACGAAGGAGAGTCTGTTTACGCTTTTTTTCTCATCCAAAGGAAACAAGGGAACCGGCCTTGGCCTTTTTATTGCCAACAAAATTATCGATCAGCATGGCGGTAAGATAACCGTTGCGTCAACATCCGGTCAGGGATCACATTTCAGGATTATTCTTCCTAAGACAAATCCGAATGCAGTTGACTCTCTCCAAGATTAGTGTCTGCATTTATCAATTTAACAGCACAACGATATCTGCTACGCTATGAATATCAGGGCTTAACAATTCCCTTGAATAATGTTATACCTGCATCGTGCAAAATGCAGATTATAATTTCGTATAAACGCCTTTATCCACACTTCTTATTTTTTTCTGCTTCCGGAGTCTGTAAATAATATTGGCAATTTTCTTTTGGTTAAAGCCCGTCTTTGCCATAATTGCGGCAGTGCTGACACCTTTTTTAGAGCGACCTATGATGGTCAATACTTTATCGGTATCGGTTGCCGGTTTCACTGCCTTCTTCTTGGCTGCCTTTTTAGCGGTCTTTACTTTTTTAGCCGATGTGGATGGCTTTTTTATCTTCGGTTTAACAACGCTTTGAGATTTTGAAACCTCATCAACTTTTTCTGCAATCGCTTCAACGCCTTTGGCAAGTGTTTTAAGGCCGTCGGAAACAATGTTTAGCACACTTTGCAATTCTTTCATTTGTAACCTCCCTGTATTTGATTAATCAAGGGTGATCCTTCCTATCATTCAACTAAGATTACTCATTCAAATATATAGTATAGATATGAGCACTTTTCCTCGCGATACGCGGTAATATCGTGCGTTGTCCAAATTTATTCAATGGGTTACTAGTTAGTAATCCATTTTATTCATCTTACCAGACGTTGTCAACTACTAATCACCGGACAAGATCTAGCACATTGAGCTCTGAGAGAGTTTGCCGTCGTATTGCTAGAGCGTCTCACTTATCAAGCTCTCTGAGTATATCATCCAAATTATCAACATCATCTATTTTATAGGGTCCATCGTTTTCGGGCACATCTTTTTTTATATGCGCGGATTTTCTCGGTACGCTGCTCGCAGGTGAGTCTAGTGGGAGTTGCCTGGATGACAAATAATCTCTGGTCAAAGGGGTAGGATCAGGATTTGTTAAGTCATCTGCAGGTTGTCGGTCGGTGTGGTCTGATCGGATATACCAGTCAGTATAGTTTTCGAGCCACTCTTTATATCGTTGAAACGACCACATATGATCAAGTGCACCGGTTTGAAGTACATCATTCAGCTTAAAAAATTTACCGCTTCGCATAATTGATTTGACCGTCATATTGGCAAACAGTATTTCACATTCCGGAACCCTGATGTTTAAGTCGGGTCTAAAAATGAGGCGTTGGCATATGACGGCCAGAAGGCAATCGGCAAGTTGGGCACAAATTCCATTTTGCACTTCTGCCGGAAAGTTTGAGACGACTCTTTGCAGTGCTTCTACAACAGACCCGGAGTGAACGGTCGATAGAACCATATGCCCGGTTTCGGCAGCATTCAGCGTTTGCTTCATAATGTCAGGTTCTCGCATCTCGCCGATCATCAGCACGTCGGGATCTTCACGCAAGGCATCCATCAAACCTTGGGAAAAGGAAGGCGTATCCCTTCCGACTTCACGCTGACGAATAAATGACTTCAATGCTTTGAAATGATATTCTATCGGATTTTCAATGGTAATAATATGCTTGGCCTGTGAATGATTGATTTCTTGAATCAATGCGGCCAGAGTAGAAGATTTACCACTTCCAGTGGCGCCACCGATTAAAACCAGTCCATGGGATTGATGTGCAATACTCATTAAATCAGGATGCAGATTTAATCTCTTTAGAGTAGGTTGAAATGATGATAAAAGACGAATCGCCAGTCCTAGCCCTCTATTGGTTTTCATAACATTAATTCTGCATCTGACCCCTTGAATATTGGCAGACAGATCAAATGAACACTGCTCTGTAAAATAGGGCCAGTTCTTATCACCAATCAGGCTGCGGCCGGCATGAAGTAATGCATCGCTATCAAGTGGTTTTCCATAAGTTTTCAATTCCCCTCTGATACGAAAAACTGCCGGCAATCCAGCTTCCATATGCAGATCGCTGGCATCCATTGACTTGGCTTTTTTAATCAGTGTTTCGAGCATTTTGTATAGATCCCTGGTTTCTTTTTAGGCCTCAGAATAAGCATTTCCACATAAAATACAATCTAAATATTTTTCTGGTAGTTCGTTCACCACTAAGTCCACCCATTGGCAGATATCGGTTGATCGGAGCAATTTGAACGTCATAACTTTGACGATGATACGACGACCGGGCAGACATTTTATCGTTTATTCCTGGTTTATTGAGGTTTTTTGCATAAAATTTATCTTTTAAACTGATATTTGCAAAAATTGGAGTGAAAATTGCTTGCTACGCTTTACTGTACAATCAAAGTTACCAATTAAGAGAATATTAAATTTTTTTAAGAGTCAACTGCCATGCTATTTTTATTTTGGGTGCCGACGCTCCTGACCATCATTCTGAACATCGGTTTTTGGTATATTTACCGGGAAAATCGTAAGTACCGTCTTTGCAATATAGAAACGCCACGAACATTGCAACCCCTGGCGAACCGATTGGGTCAATTCAGCGCGCATCAACAAAATGAGGCAGCGAAGCGTGAAGAAACCGAAGAAAAACTTCGTGGCTATCTGAAATTTCTGGACACCATAATCAACACCATCCCCAATCCGATTTACTTTAAGGATGAATACGGGGTTTATCGAGGCTGCAACAAGGCCTTTGCCAAGCATATTTTGGGTATTTCGCGCGCCGAAATTATCGGGCGCAGGTCTCAGGACCTGACCGATCAGATTCCTCCGGACCTTGCGGCCCTTTGTCAGCTAAATGAACGCAAAATGCTCCTGAAGGGCGGCGTTCAAAGCTTTGAGGCTGAAGTCCCATGCAGTAACGGCTTTCAGCGCGAATTCTTGTTCAGTATCGCTGCAGTTAAAAATGACGACGGTCACGGGATTGGTAGCGTCGGCGTCATGTTGGATTTAACCGATAAAAATCGCGCTGCCCGGGATCGCTTTCAAAAAGAAAAATTGCAGGGCGTTTTAGAAACCGCCGGTGCGGTCTGTCATGAAATGAACCAGCCGCTACAAACGATCTTGGGCCACACCGAACTCTCCCTGGCAGACATTTCACCGGACAATCCGGCGTATCTGTCCTTAACTAAAATCAGCAAGCAGATCGATCGCATGGCAGAGATTACCCGCAAACTTCAAAGCATCACCCACTACGAAACAATGGATTACGACAGGAAAACCAAAATCATCGATATTCACAAGGCCTCATCGATGTAATTTTACCGCTGTAGCAACTCCGTCCATGAGCCACCAATATCGCTTAGAAATCATTGGTCGTATTGCTTGAGCGTCGAATCCCAACGCCTCCATCAGCTCCAAATGACGTAAAATTCAAACATCCACAATACGAAAACGGCGGTGGACCCGATCACGAATGCGATCGACACTCCCACCTCATTTCCGACATCGACAATCCTTTTGACAGCGTTATCAATTTTTCGTATTAATTCGATAGATCCGACCATAAATGCCAATCATGCAATGAAGGGAGAAAAGATCTATGGAAGATGGCGTCATCCACGAAGAAAAAACATCTATCAGCAACTCAACCTCTATTATTGGAAACATAAAGGCGAAAGAACATTTGATCATAAACGGCACCATCAAGGGTAACGTGGAGATAACGAATTATAACTTCTTTTTAGGTCCCAGCGGCAGAATAGAGGGTGAAGTCCAGGCCCAAAACGTGAGAATCAGGGGCTTTATGAAGGGGGAAATTAAGGCCAAAGGGAAAGTTGAGATAACCAAGGAGGCGGATTTTTCAGGAAGCATTGAAAGTAAAAGTATTTCTGTAGATAGTGGTGCATATTTCAATGCATCCGTAAATTTGAATCAAAAACCTGCCGGCAAGTAGGGGTTGATCAAAATATCACTTGGAGAGCAGATTGAGAGTTTCAGAGTCCTTATTTTATTTGAATTAACCCCGTTTATCTGAAGCATTTTGACCCCGTTTATCTGAAGCATTATAATAAGGTAAAAGAAACCGGCCTTCAGTTGACGGGGTAAACCCGTGGTGATTCGACCCTCAAAAAGAACCGATGACCAATCTATGTCACGCATTGTACATTCTGAAATATAGCCAACGGCAAGGTACCGGTACCAAACTCGTCTCAGCATTGGCCGCGCAGTTTAACCGCGACGGCATCTATTCAATGCTGGCAAGGGTCCTCAAACTTAACCCCTACCGACGATTTTACAGCAAAATCAACGCTACTTATCTCAAAACGGAACGCCTTCCATTTGCCGATGAGGAAATAAAGGTGGAAACTTACGGCTGGTTGGATGTTTCTCTCACCTGGCAATAGACTTATGAAACTCCCAATTCATCAGCGTCCGGCACCCGCCATCCGGGCCAGCGATTGGGCCATGCTGTCAAGAAAGGATTCATCCGGGATCGATATCGACATTTTGAGACTGCCGTCTTCCGCCTTTTCCATACAATCACTCAGTTTTGACTTAAACGCACCGGCAAGCTGAGCGACCTCTTCGGATTCGTCCTTGTCGGAAAGCATTTCACCGATAAAGGCAAACGCCGCCCCGACCAGTTGCCCGCCGGCAACGGCGATCTTCTTCTTTTTAGCCAGAGCTTGTGCTTCTTTTTCAACCCGTTCTTTCATACTTTCGTCTTCGGCAGCTGCCGGTTTCTCGCCCAGCAGGATCTCCAGCCGCCGCTTCAGCTCTTCCATCCCGGCCGCCATGTCGACTTCCGCTGTGTTGGAATCCGGATCGAGCACCGCCAGCGAGAGTTCGTGCTTGGCCGAAAGGGTTGCCAGAAGGTTTTCCTCCAAGGTATCTTTGGTCACCAGCAAAAACACCTGGACCGGCCTTTTTTGCCCCATACGGTGGGCTCGGCTGATGCGCTGTTCAAGGACGGCTGGGTTCCAGGGCAAATCGACATTGATGACGGTATTGGCCGCCTGGAGATTCAGACCGGTGGCGCCGGCATTGGTGGTAATAAAAAGTTTGCAATCGGGATCCTTTTGAAACTGGTGCATGAGTCCCTGCCGTTTTTTCTGGGGTACCGAACCGTCCAGCCGAACATAATTCAGTTTCTGTTTTTCCAGTAATGGTTCGATCAGATTCAGCATGGTCGTCCATTCGGAAAACAAGACGATTTTGCGGTCTTCTTCAGCCATCAGCTGGTTCAGCAACTCGTTGAGCTCATCCAGCTTGCTGGAATAACCCGGCCCCTGCTTGTCCACCAAAAAGGTGCTATTGGCGCACATCCTGCACATCAGCAACGCTTTTTGAAGTCTGAGTAAATCCATTTCCGTCAGGTACTTTTTATTGATAATGGTCTGAATTATCTGGCGATGACCTTTTTGCAGATCCAGCTGTTCCTCGGTGGGTGGAATTCTCAAAACTTGGGTGGTTCGCGGAGGCAGTTGTTTGATGACCCCTTTGCGGGTGCGGCGCAGCAGCAGCGGTTCGAGCTTTGCACGCAGTTCGTCCAGGTTCTTGTAACCCAGCAGCTTTCCTTTTTCATCGACGACCTTGTGCCGATTGAAAAACCGGAAGGCCGGTCCCAGCCGTCGGTCATCGATGAATTCCACCACCGAAAAAAGCTCATCGAGCCGATTCTCAAGGGGTGTTCCCGAAAGCACCAGGGCAAACGGAGATTTCAGGGCTTTGATCACCCGGCTTGTTTTGGCCTCCCAGTTTTTAATGCGCTGCGCTTCGTCGAGGATAATGAGGTCCCAGTTTACGCTTTCGATAGATAAAAAATCCCGCAGCACCTGCTCGTAGTTGCATACGGTGAAAAAACTGTCGCCCTCATATTGTGCCGGACGATCTTTGGCGCTGCCCAGTACAAGCTGGCAGCTGCGATGGCTGAACCGTTCGATCTCGATGCGCCATTGGGATTTCAGGGAAGCCGGGCAGATTACCAGCACTTTGGAGATGAGAGCATGGCGGGACAACAATTCGGCGACACCGATGCCCTGGATGGTTTTCCCGAGTCCCATGTCATCCGCCAGGACCGCCCGGCCGGCTCCGGCGGCAAAGGCGATTCCGTCCAGCTGGTAGGGTAGCAGTTCTGCAGTTAGCAGGGTTTTGCGTAAAGGGTGTTTTTGAGGGGCTTTACGAATCTCGGCCACCGCTGCGGCCATGCGCTCCTGAAACAGCTTTTGATTGATGTATTCTTCGGCATCGGGGTAGATGATCACCTCGGCACCGAGTCCTTCCACCCGGCGGATACTGCGGATCAGTTCTTTTATATTTCGGATCGATTTTCCTTGGTACGGCGACAGGAGTTTGGCGATTTTCGGAGGAAGGTCCTCCGGAACCAGCATACGAAGCTGCAGGTCCCTGCCGTAGCTCAGATAGACACAAATATCCCTGATTTCTGCCGCTGTTTCCCGAATGGCCTTTTTGAATTTTTGCCCGACTTTATCCAGGGCATATATAATATGTTTGCAGGTTCCGAGGGTATTTTTACGAAAATCGGGGCATGAACAGTAAGACTCCCCCGGCTGCCAACCTCTTAGCGCAATTCGATAACTTTTACCGGAGGCATAACTGGTAATGGTGTAGTCGGTCCATAACTCGCGTGGATTCATTGAATTTAAGCGCATTTTTTCTTTCTGTGCCTTTTCCGTGCGGTCGGCCATCGCCTGCCTGATGAGGGCCTCCTCACTCAGGCTCTCCATGGGAACCCGTTCCGGCGGCGGTGCCGACAGCCCCAGAGAGAGTTTTTCCTCGAGAATCAGCGAAAGGGCCGCTCCCTGATGCTCACAGGCGACGGAACAGGCACTGCAGCCAATGCTCAGACGCCGGGGTTTCATGGGGTCCAAGGCAATTTCGACCTTGGCGTCTCCCAGATCTAGCCGGAAGCGTTTGCTGTTGAGCGTTACCCGCTCAAACAGGTCGATATCATATTTGCCGCCCGCCGTTATCAGCTGTTTGCCCTGGGCACCCAGCAGTTTACAAGCCTGATTGTAAGAAAGATGTGACAGCTTATCCTTTAGCGTAATCATGGTGGCAATTCCTTTCTGCATTCGAACGCCGCCTCTGGTCAAAAAAACGGCTAGTCTGATCGAAAAAGTAACTTCATGACGAGGTCTAAGTTTGCAAAATCTACAATTAGCCTTGATCGAAGCCGATGTCAATTTTTAGTGAAATCTTTTTCACAATTTTCGTTAATACTTTTCCTAATTCGAGAATATACGACGAAAATATGGTCAAGGTAAGTATTTATAATTAAATTGGATATAATCAATAAGCTGGTTTGGCATATTTTCTGCAAAATTACTTTTGCAGGAGGTTGGAAGAGTTCCAGGGTTGTCTTTTGTCATTTATTTTCAAATTAATTGACGCTGTTTTTTTCACTAAATCCTAACACAGCAGACAAAACCATCTGAGGCCTTGCGGTCTCCAAAGGTTATAATCTGATCCAGAGGAATTGACGTGGTAAATAGCTTCCTTCTCGGGTGTACGTGCAACGGCATCGCGGGATTCGATCCAAGGCCTCTGGAACTCTTCCTAGTTCCCTTCATAAGCCACCCCGCCAGCGGGATGAGAATTGAAAAGGTTCTACAGTTACCTGGTGGTCGCTGATTTATTGTTAGCACCTTTGCCGACAGGAGCGATAACGATGCCTGATCACAGCACAATAAGAATTGGAAAATATAAAATTAAATCTACCCGGCAATCCGTTCGAAAGTTCAAAGCAATTCTCGACAAGTTGAAAGTGCCTCACATCCTCGATGATATCAGTTTTCATAACACCCTTTTGGATCTATATCGAATGAAATATCTCTACAAGACGGATGTCTGGAAAGTGGAAAAGGACGGAAGTGTCAGCTTAAAAAACCGCTTTGGCCATAGTGGACGCTTTGAGCACCGACGCCTGGTCGTAAGAAACCTCCTTGAATTCCGGTTCGTGGACTTAAGCCTTCTGAACAGAGATGAAGCGGAGTTTCTGAGTGACCAGATTTACAAATTTGAATTTAGATCTGGTCTTTCAGCCAAGACAGCATAGATAAGCCTATCCATATATCTCTATTCATCAACGATACGGTAGATCGTTTCAAAAGTGGCATTTAACGAGGCCACGGCCCCACAGTATTTAGTTTCAGAAAGCTGGATAGCCTGTTCCACCGCCTTGGGCTTAATATTTTTACCGTGCAATACATACTCGATCTGAATGTCCGTATAGCGTTTGGGATATTCTTCAGCGCGCTCGCCCGAGATATTGATCTGAAAATCGGTTATCTCGGCGCGTTTCTTTTTCATAATCATGATGACGTCGATTGCCGAACAGCCGGCAACACCCATCAAAACCAGTTCCATTGGACTGGGTCCACTGCCCCCATCGCTGCTGTCGAGGACCACGGCAGGGCCATTGCCTGCCCGGGCTATAAACTGCATCCCTTCGGTCCATTTTAGTTGCGCTTTGACAGTCATGTTCTTTATCCTTTTCCAGGTTGTCGACCGTTCTTGAAAGTCTTGGCCTTGGTGTAATGGAGTGATGGAGTACTGGAGTGTTAAAAAAAAGATATCAATCCTTTCGTCATTACTCCAGTACTCCAATACTCAGAAATCAATTGAAATGGAGAGCGATCACGATAGATTACCCTCTTTTGGCCTATAGATCGCTTTTTAAAAGTTTGATTTAATTTGAATATGGCTTATTTTACATGGTGACGTCAATAATACCTAAACTGATCGGTTCTAGGTTCAGGGTCCTAGGTTCAAAGGTTACAACTGTTTGAAACTGCTTACTATATTGATCAAGATCCGTAGAACCCGAAACCACTCATTGGATGAAAAATTTTATAACACCTGTGAAGACAAAATCCCTTTGATAATGGCTGGTTGGGAGTTTTTCAACCTGGAAAGTTGAACCCTAAACCGCTTAACCTCGGTAATGCAAATAACTTTTCATGTCATCAGCTTTTAGAGCACCTATAGTTCGTGACTACCCTAACCCGGATAAGTCCGAAAGGAGACCCAATGTCCCAAAAATTAAATAAATACAGTTCCCGTATCACCGCTATGAAATCACAAGGGGCATCTCAAGCAATGCTTTATGGTGTCGGGTTAACCGACGCTGATATGCAAAAAGCGCAGGTGGGTATCAGCAGTGTTTGGTATGAAGGCAACACCTGCAATATGCACTTAAACCAATTGGCCGCTAAAGTCAAAGAGGGCGTTGATGCTGCAGGTTTGGTGGGGCTGCGCTTCAATACGATCGGGGTCAGCGATGGCATATCCATGGGAACCGAAGGCATGAGTTTTTCCCTGCAATCCCGCGATTTGATCGCCGATACCATCGAAACGGTGATGCAGGCCCACTGGTATGATGCCAATATCTCCTTGCCGGGCTGTGATAAGAATATGCCCGGGTGCCTCATTGCCATGGGGCGGATCAACCGCCCGTCATTGATGGTTTACGGCGGCACCATTCGCGCCGGAAGGCTTGGTGACGCTAAATTGGATATCGTCTCAGCCTTTCAAAGTTACGGCGAATATCTTGCCGGGACCATCGACGAGCAGCAACGCCAGGCCATTGTTAAAAGAAGTTGTCCGGGTGCCGGGGCCTGCGGTGGCATGTACACTGCCAATACAATGGCTTCAGCCATTGAAGCGATGGGGATGTCGCTGCCATATAGCGCCAGTTTCCCGGCCGAATCCGACCGGAAGCAGGAAGAATGCGCCCGGGCCGGAACAGCCATCCGACGATTATTGGAAGCGGACATCAAACCGCGGGATATCATGACCCGACAGGCATTCGAAAATGCGATGGTTGTGATCACAGCCTTGGGCGGATCCACTAACGCCGTGCTGCATCTGATCGCCATGGCACGATCGGTGGATGTGCCGCTGACCATCGATGACTTTCAGCGAATCAGCGATCGAATTCCGCTGCTGGCCGATATGAAACCCAGCGGCAGCTATGTTCAGGAGGACTTGGACCGTGTCGGCGGGATACCTGCTTTGATGAAATACCTGCTCGATGAGGGCCTGCTTCATGGTGACTGTCTGACGGTGACCGGCAATACGCTGAGCGAAAATCTAAAGAATGCTCCGCCGCTTGCTGATGGCCAGAAAATTATCCATCCCTTGAACCAACCTGTCCATAAGAGCGGGCATATCCGAATTTTACGGGGTAATTTGGCGCCGGAAGGCGCCGTGGGAAAAATTACCGGTAAAGAAGGACTTTCGTTTACCGGGCCAGCCAAAGTCTTTGATTCAGAAGAACAAATGCTGGCTGCACTTGAAGGCCGTCAGATTAAAAAAGGTGATGTGATCATCATTCGTTACGAAGGCCCCCAAGGCGGACCCGGCATGCCCGAAATGCTGACACCCACATCGGCCATTATGGGCGCCGGCCTGGGCAAAGATGTGGCACTTTTAACGGATGGACGTTTTTCAGGCGGCTCCCATGGCTTCATTGTCGGCCATATTACTCCCGAAGCCCAGGTTGGCGGCCCCATCGCATTGGTAATCAACGGTGATCAAATCATGATTGATGCCGTCAATAATACCCTCAGCGTTGACCTAAGTGATAATGTTCTGGTGGAGCGGCGAAAAACCTGGACGGCTCCGCCGTATAAAGCAAATCGGGGAACGCTCTATAAGTACATCAAAAATGTCGCCTCGGCTTCACTGGGGTGTGTTACAGACGAGTGATTAGGGATTTGGGATTTTAGATTTAACGACCATCTCCGCGGATCAATTTAGCAAAAAAGACAGGGCAAAGCAATACAACAAATCCCTCCGGCATGCAGGCCATTATGACCTTATGGCTTCCGGCTCGGAGGGAGGGTAGAGCCTACAGCTCGGGGAGGCCGGAGGCCGCAATCCAGTATCTAAAATCCAAAATTACCCCAGTAACCGATTTAGAGGGATAAAAACGGGAAAAAGTAAATAACCGCATAAACAAGCAAAAAATTCTTTTTTATCTCAATTCATAAACCGCCGGCATCGATTAGGTTTGCATCCATCAAGCATGCCCTCGCGGTAACTGCAGAACCTTTTGAATTCTCACCTGCATAGCCGGCGGCTTATGAATTGAGTTAGGGCCCGTAAGGATCGTATTTTTCTTCAAACCGGGTGATGTCTGATTCATATTGAAGGGTTTGAGCAATATCATCCAACCCTTCCATCAGCTGTTTCTTGGCACCAGCCTCGATGTCAAAGCTGATATTTTTCGGCGTGGTCCCATGGAAAACAATCTGCTGTTTTTCCAGATCAACCGTGGCTTCTAATCCACTGTGCGCCTGGACGAGCTCAAAAATTTCACTCACCTGATCTGCCGACAGTTCTATTACCAGCAACCCGTTTTTAGTGGCGTTGATTCTGAAAATATCGGCAAAGGCCGGCAGTCGGCTCCCTTTAGCCTCTTTCCAGGGTGCAATGATCACCCGGTAACCATCCTGGGCAAGCGCCCAGACCGCGTGTTCCCGACTGGAGCCGCAACCGAAATTATTACGGGTCACCAGTATGGAGCGTCCTTCAAAATGGGGATGATGAAGTTCGAATTCCGCATTGGGTTTACCATCGGATGTATAACGCCAGTCAAAAAATGCATTCGGGCCGAACCCGGTGCGCTTGATCGATTTTAAAAACTGCTTGGGAATGATGGCATCGGTGTCCACATTGGCCCGGTCCAGGGTGGCAACGATGCCGGTATGGGTCGTAAAAGGTTTCAATGCTTTTTCCTTTTGATGGTTGTATTATTAAAAGTTGATCCCGCCTATAGGCGGACCTTTAATCTTCAATATTCAATCGACAATC
>JASFFJ010000080.1:0-16360 GCA_050124355.1 Desulfobacterales bacterium
CACGTCATGCAAAATGCCCTTCAAGGAAGCCAAAGCCGAGGTCATCTGCCGATTTGAAAAAGATTACATCAATAAACTTCTGCATACGCATCAAGGCAACATCACTAGAGCAGCCCAGTCCGCCCAAAAAGACCGGCGTGCCTTTTGGGAACTCATCCGCAAGCATAAAATTGATGTGCAAACCTTCAAACCCGGACCTTAGTTGAGCGATTGTCAAGGTTGCCGCAGATACAAAGAAGATGTTTTTTCGCTATAGTCGCCTATGCGGGAGGGCATCCGACGCAGTAGATGCGGTAAGATCGGCGATCCCGTTGGGTTTCAAATTTTAAAATTGATAGAATTAGTTGAAAATAAGTCAAAATCATCCCATTTTAAAATTTGAAACGCTCAATGTAGGTGGATAAATGCCTGCCTTACTATGACAAATTTGTCCTACCCTAGTTGATAGAAACGTTCATAGGTTCAGAGTTCAACGTTCAGGGTTATTTTTTGAGGTCACCTTGTTTGATAGATTTCTTCCTCCCAAGCCGGAATAAATCGGCTTCCAGATAGTAATTTAGGTCAGGGAAGAAGAATCCTCTAAAGTAAGGCGCATAGGTAGCACGTTGCCGAAGCGGGGCGACCGACAACGCGGTCCAAAAACTATATCTGGAGGACGATACCCGGATAAAAAAGTCCCACCTAAGTCCGTTCACATCACTAAAAATAAATCCCGAAAGATTTCAAGAATAAGTGCAACAAAGATCTAATAAACTGATATTTAACCATATTTTAATAAATCCCAAATTTTTTAGAAAGTTCCCTAAACCCCTGGCACATCAGTTGCTGGGCTGGCTTCTGAGAGGAAGGTTAAATGTGAAACGTGATCTGCTCATAACGGATAAATCACAAATAAGAAATGAAATATTGGCATATCTGGCAGAAAATCCGAAGGCGCAAGATACTCTTGAGGGAATTGTGGAGTGGTGGTTGTTGGAAAGAGAGATCAAGTTCCAGGAGGCACAAGTTAAAAAAGCCCTCGCTGAGCTTGTCTCCAAAGGTTTGGTCATTGAACAGAGGTTAAATAATTCAAAGATTCACTACCGAGTTAATCAAAGCAGATACCAAGAAATCAAGAAGCTGATCAAACTGATGAGTGGATGAATATTGCTGACAGATATATTGCCAAGATGCTAGATCGTCCATTGAAGCTATGCATTACGCTTTGAGTCCCGCTAAATCCCTAATAAATTAAATCGTTTTCAATTAGTATTATCACGAAAACGACCATGCGGAGCTTTACGCCAAAACCACAGGCAGACGGGTCTGTGCAATATTAAGGAAAGTAAGTGAACCAATTATTTAAACAGCTTTAGCGACTATGGGCGCTTTATTATTCGGTTAGCAATAGCATCATGAGCTATGATATCGTTATAGCGAAAGGAGCACTGCCATGTCAAAGATGATTCAATTCAAGTTCGATGTTCAAATCGCTGGGGGTCCGGGAATATCAGCTTCAAGGTCTTTGGAAGTCGAAGCTTATGACTTAATCAACGTTAAAGTTCTATCGACTACATCGCCTCCGGACACCGATAAAGAGGTCGATGTTCAGCCGGGTGGAGCAGGCCAGGTCAAGTTTCTGGCTATCACATCAGACCGCTATGGTGACGGCCTTACTTACAAGGTAAATACTGCTGCAAATCCTGGCATCCCGCTAGATCAACCACAGGTGCTTGTTGGCGAAGGAGCTGTGGGTTTGCTGGATCCCGCGCCCACCAAGTTATTTTTCTCCACTACGCTCAGTCAAGATGCATCGGTACAAATTTTAGCAGGGCGAGACGCCACTCCATAGCAGTTTAGATTTCGATAATTAATCAATAATTTAAAAGGAGGATGTACGATGCCAATCACAACGACATATCCCGGTGTTTACATCGAAGAGGTCCCAAGTGGTGTCCGAACCATTGTCGGCGTTGCCACCTCTGTTGCTGCCTTTGTTGATTTTTTCGAACGTGGTCCCATCAACCAGGCGGTTCAAGTTTTTAGCAAAGGGGATTTTAATCGGGAGTTCGGCGGTCTCCACAGCCAGAGCGAAGCAAGCTATGCCATTCACCAATTTTTCAATAACGGTGGCACAGATGCATGGGTGGTTCGAACGGCAGAAGATACGACCTTCGCCACGGCCACGGTCGTTTTCCAGGGAAATGATCCTGCAACCAGCACCCTGACCGATGTGCTACGGGCGACAGCGGGCCGACAACTGAAAGGGACGTTGGTTGAAGATCCCGGCAGCTGGGCAAACAATCTTCGAATTGACGTGGATTATGACACCTCGGGAACCTCCACACTTCCATCTTTCAATCTCACCGTTAGTGAAGTCGCCCATCAGGACGGCCGTCAGGTGATTATCCAGACCGAAACATATCGTAACCTGAACATGGGAGAAAACGACGCAAACTATGCCGTGGATGTGGTGAATGACGGGTCGAAACTGATTCAGTTGACACGGCTTTCGGCCGCCGGCGTCACCAACATCGTGCCGGCCCAAACGGGGACCATCGGCACGGATGCATCGGCGACAGGATCGGATGCCGTCGGAAATCTTACAGCCAGTGATACCTTCGACATAGCTTTTTTGAGCAGTGCAGACAACTCAGCCACAACGGTAACGGCGACGGTTCAGTTTACCGGAACTTTAACAACGTTGCAGCAGGTTCGCCGTATTCTGCAGGCCACCATCCGACTTGCCGGAGCGACCTTGACACCTGCTGAACCCCTGCTGACCGGTGCCACGGTTCAACTCATCAATAATCAGTTCAGAGTGCTGGCAGGCCGCACGGGCAATAATTTCGATGCCCATAAGACCCTCACCTTTTCCGACAACAGTGGTACACCGGCAAGCGATATGGGCTTGACGACGGGAGCACTGAACAATGTTCAGCAGTATTCCATGGGCAGTACGACAAGTACAGGTGCCCAGGTAGGCGGCACGGCAGGCGCCAATGGCAATCCGCCTGGCGCAACTGAACTTATCGGCATACGTGATCCCGACAAGTCGGGCATGTATGCCCTTGAAGATGTGGACCTTTTCAATATTTTGTGCATTCCGAGGGCTGCGGAACTTACTGACGTTAACCATATGCAAGCGGTTTACAGCGATGCCCTTATCTATTGTGTGGAGCGCAGAGCTTTCCTAATCATTGACATTCCCGAAGCGACAAACAACCTGGAGGACGCCCGCGACTGGCTGGAAGACAACAGCCAATTACGCCATCGAAACGCCGCCGCCTATTTTCCAAGACCGAAGATTCCGGATCCACTCAATGACTATCGTCTGAGGAGTGTGGGCGCCAGCGGCACTATCGCCGGTTTATATGCGCGAACTGATGCTACCCGCGGCGTGTGGAAGGCGCCAGCGGGTATCGAAGCGGCGCTGCGCAATGTACCAGACCTCGATTACCGGTTAACCGATCCGGAAAATGGTCAGCTAAATCCCTTGGGCTTCAACTGCCTCAGGACCTTCGATGTTATCGGAAACGTGTGCTGGGGTGCTCGGACGCTTGTGGGTGCGGACCAGCTGGCATCCGAATGGAAATATGTTCCCGTGCGGCGCATTGCGCTGTTTATCGAGGAAAGCCTGTTTCGAGGCACCCAGTGGGTCGTGTTCGAACCCAACGATGAACCGCTCTGGGCCCAGATTCGTTTGAATGTGGGCGCTTTTATGCAAAACTTGTTTCGGCAGGGCGCATTTCAGGGAACGACACCCAGGCAAGCGTACCTGGTAAAATGTGACGCTGAAACCACAACCCAGAACGACATCAACCTGGGCGTCGTCAATATACTGGTTGGATTTGCACCACTCAAACCGGCTGAGTTCGTTATTATCCGGATACAACAGCTTGCCGGTCAGGTAGAAGCTTAAGGAGGGAACAAATGGCTCAGTTCAGTGTGAATACACATCGTTTTGACCCCTATAAAAACTTCAAGTTTCGGGTCAAGTGGGATGGAAAATACGTTGCCGGTGTAAGCAAAGTGGGCGCCCTCAAGCGGACAACGGATGTAACGGATCATCGCGAAGGGGGTGATCCGAGCACCGTACGCCGCACACCGGGCCAAACCAAATATGAGGCCATAACCCTCGAACGGGGCGTGACCCACGATACCGAGTTTGAAAAATGGGCCAACAAGGTCTGGAATTTCGGATCGGGGTTGGGGAGCGAAGTATCGCTCAAGGATTTCCGTAAGGACATCCTCATCGAAGTGTATAACGAAGCCGGCCAGCTGTCTATCGCATACAAGTTATACCGCTGCTGGGTTTCAGAATTTCAAGCCTTGCCCGAACTGGATGCCAGCGGCAACGCCATCGCCATTCAGACCCTCAAGCTCGAAAACGAGGGCTGGGAACGTGATTACGATGTCACGGAGCCGACGGAGCCCAGCTTTACCGAGCCGGAAGATTAGGAACGTCCATGACCGTCGAGCGGGTGACGTTACCCACCGGGTATTGGGTTGACGGAGAGCATTTCCGCGAAGCGGAGTTGCGTTTGATGACCGGCGCCGACGAGGAGTTTATGGCCGCCGCCGCTCATGCGATGCCACCCGTCACTTGGACCAATGCGTTGTTGTCGCGATGCCTCACACATCTACCTCCTGGTGAGGCGGTTACGTCACCCAGGATCGCTGCACTCACCGTGGGCGACCGCGAGGCCTTGCTGCTGCACCTCAGGCGTCTCACCTTCGGGGATCGCATGCAATGCACATTGACGTGTCCGCAGTCCGACTGCGGCGAACTGATGGATTTCGAGTTGAACGTCTCCGACCTGCTGCAGCCGCCGGCACCCGATCCAAAGCCCGTTTATGAAATCAACGTGGAGATAGACGGTCGCCTCCACCGCATCCGTTTTCGCCTGCCCACCGGACAGGACCAGGAAGCTGCCTCCGGGCAGGCCAGGGTTGATGTTCACCAGGCCTTCGCGGAGCTGCTGAAGCGTTGCGTCGAGGGCGTCGTTGATAGCGATGACCATCCCCTGATGTGGTCTCCTGACCAGTTGGTTGAATTACCGGCACGAATGGCTGATCTGGATCCCCAGGCGGAACTGGTGCTGAATTTGACCTGTCCTGTGTGCGGAGAAGACGTTACGTCCATATTCGATACCTGTAGCTACCTGATGCAGGAAATCGGGGCGGACCTCAACGGTCTGTACCGTGAAGTTCACCTCCTGGCCCGCTATTATCACTGGAGCGAGAGAGAGATCATGGGCATGAATACTTCCAAAAGGCGTCGTTATCTGAGCTTGTTGCTGGACAGTATCCCATCATCGGAATCGGATCGATGAATAATTATCTGGTCAATCTGATACAGCGCGGTGCGGGTCTCGGGCCATGGTCGGCCGTAGGACCGCCGGCAGCAAAACCTGATTTCATTGCTGGATCTTGCGTTGGCGACTGTACGGAACACCGTTTGGCCGTCAGATCCGAGGCTTCCGAACGACTCCCACCCGATAGCCCCCTTGCAATCCCTTCCTGGCAGCCTGTTTCCCACCCAGTTGAAGACCATTGGCCGCGCCGCCATAGCGAAACGATGGTCGAGACACTGCCCTCGATGGAAACTGCAACGAATCCGGTTGCGCCGTTTAGGGAAAAAAATCCACCGCCCGCCACTGCCGACGAAGGAGTGCTTGGCAATCGGGAGCCCTCCATGGTCCTGCATCCGCGGCAACCTGCCGCCCCGGATAACCGTCGCCACAGCGATGATGCTGCTGAATTCCCTTCCGAAAAATCGGATCACTTCCACCGGGTGACTCGGCAGCTGGATCGGCACCCGCAACGTTCGGATCGCCCGGAGATCCGGACAACGCGCTCAGCTTTGCTTGCATCGGAATGGGAGCGAGGCTTTTTCGGAAAGCAGCAATCTCTTCCCGAAATTCCAGCAGATAGTGAACTGGAAGATAGCACACAATCCGATGATAATCTCCGGCCGCTTACTATTCTGCGGCGGGATCGGCCTATTCAGAATGTCGACCCTATCTGCAATCCATCACAGGCTTCATCCGTCCAAACTTTCGAATCCGGGCCATCGGCGCAAAGTGACGAAAAAGCTAACCGCCAGGTGCCGCCAAAAATTCAATTGGCAGCGGAGCATCGAAAACCGCGATTATTTGCAGCACCATCCGAATCCCATCCTCAGCTGATGGCGGGCGTCAAAGCCGCATCGGTGGATATACCGCGCAACGGGGCAAGTCGTTCCGAATACCCGGCCTCCGATCCGCCCGTGCAAGTACGGATCGGACGCGTGGAAGTCCGCGCCGCCCCGGCCCAACATAAGGCGCCAAGCCAGCCCAGGCCTCCAGCGCCAAAGGGTGGCTTCGGCGAATATTATGCCATTCGCAATTATGAGTTTTCGGAGTAATAACATCCATGAGCAACGATCTGGCCATCGCAACAGTCACGGCAACCTTGAATGAATTATTGCGCCCGGCAGTTGAGCATGATGTGGACGGCGCCGGCATTACCATGCTGCGGCCCGACGAGATCGAGACAATCCAAACGCCGGGGGTCAATATCTTTCTCTACCGGGTGTCGCCTAATCCGGCATATCGTAACGCCGACCTGCCCTTGCGACGAAACACAACCGCCGCGCTTGTCGAACGTCCGCAGGTGGCGCTCGATCTCCATTATCTGTTGACGTTCTACGGAGATGAAGCCACCCTCGAGCCTCAACGCGTATTGGGCAGCGTTGTAAGCGTTTTGCACGCCCGTCCGCTGCTCACCCGGAATATGATCCAAAATGTCGCCGGCAGCACGAGTTTTGCCTATCTGGCGGATTCCGATCTGGCCGATCAGATCGAACGGGTAAAGTTTACGCCCAATTCCCTGAATCTGGAAGAGCTCTCCAAGTTATGGTCGGTCTTTTTTCAGACGGCCTACAGGTTGTCTGTGGCCTATATCGGCAATCTCGTGCTCATCGAAACCGATGACAGCCCTCAACAGGGCTTGCCGGTGCAAACACGAAACATCTATGTCCGTCCGTTCCGCCATCCGGTAATTGAAATGATAAGCCCGGATCCCGACCCGGACGCGCCAATCTTTCACGACACTACCTTAATCGTGGAAGGCAAGCGGCTGCGCGGCGATGTCACCCTGCTGCGCCTTGGCGAAGCATTTTTCAGACTATCGGGTTCGGACCTGGGCGACAACCGGATTCGACTCGATCTCTCAACGGCGGCACCGACAACCAGTGCCATACGCGCCGGTTTGCAGGGCCTGCAGGTTCTCCACCGCCTGCTCATGGGAACGCCCCCCGTGGAGCATGACGGCGTTGAATCCAATGTATTTCCGGTCATCCTACGTCCCGTCATCCGTCAACCCGTCCCGGGTACTTACGATATCCAGCTGTCACCACCGCAAACCGATGGCGACGGTAATGTCTTCCGCATCGTAACGGTCGTCCTCGACCCGGCGGTGGCCCCGCGCCAGCGGGTTGTGCTTCTGCTGAATGAATTCGGAACTGCGACCGATCCGGAAGCCTCCAGCTTTATGGCCGACAACCGCACGGCCACATCCAACTCCGTCACCTTCACCATACCCGACCCTGCCGTCACGGCCGGTGACTACATCGTCAGGGTGCAGGTAGACGGGGCTCAAAGCGTGCCCGAGCGGGATCCGGTATCCAACCAGTACATCCAACCGAGGCTCGTATTTCCATGACCAGTGAAGCGGCAGCCATTTGGCAGGACGCCAACCAGCGCTATCTCATGGCGTCCATTGGACACGTCCACCGGGTGGTCGAAAAACATTTAAGGCCGGGAGAGGGGGATGATCCCGGGCAACAGCCGGATGTCGATGCACTATGGGAAAAACAGGAACAGGCCCGCAAGGCCATGCCCAGCCCGGCGGCTTTGGACATGTTGGTAACAAACTTCGGGCTGTCACCTTTTGAGCGGGATCTGCTTCTTATGTGTGCCGGCACGGAAATTGAGTCCAAAATGGCTGATTCATGTGCTTTATATCATTCGGACCCCCAACGTCGGACCCCGACCTTCGGCATGGCCCTGGCAACACTGTCTGATGCCCATTGGAGCTCCCTTGCGGCGAATCGGCCTGTCCGTTACTGGCGCATGGTCGAAATCGGCCCCGGCGACCACCTGACAACCAGCCCGCTTCGAATAGATGAAAGGATTTTGCACTACCTCACCGGGACGCCACACCTCGATGAACGGCTTTCGGGCGTCGTGGATCAGGTGCCCATACCGGCCGAACTCAGCCCCACCCATCAAACCCTATCGGATCGTATCTCCAAAGCATGGTTGAAAACCGCTTCGGGCCTGGGCTCACCCCTGATTCAACTCTGTGGCGATGACGGCCAGGTCCGGCGAGAAGTCACGGCCAAGGCCTGCCAGGCGATTGGTCTGGGGCTTTTAAAACTGTCCTCGGCGGACATTCCCGCCGGTATTGTCGAACGAAGCGCACTTACGCGCTTGATGGATCGTGAATGCTTGTTGAACAGCTGCGCGCTGCTGCTCGAGCATGACGAAGCCGGTGAATCGGAGCGGTTGCATCCTGTGCGCGCCTTTATCCGCAATTTCGGCAGCATGCTGCTGATCAGCTCTAGGGAGGGCCTGGCAATTGATGACGCGGCATACACCCGTTATGACATACAAACACCGTCCGCAGCCGAGCAGCGCAATACCTGGAACCGTGCACTGGGGCCGATGGCCTGCCGCCTGAACGGCCAAGTTGACAAGATCGTTTCCAATTTCCGCATGAATGGTTCCGCCATTCGAACCGTCAGCAGCCAGATCCTGGGAATGCAGGATCATTCATCTGATGGAGACCACCCGAAAGATGACGCCCATGCTGATGACACCATGGCCGACCATCTTTGGATGCTGTGCCGCACCCAGGTGCGCCCCCGTTTCAATTCTCTTGCCAAACACATTCCGGCGACGGCCCGCTGGAACGACCTGGTACTGCCCCAACTCCAGAAAAAAACCATGCGGGAGCTGGTGGCCAATGTGCGGCAACAGGCCCGGGTGTATGAAGATTGGGGATTTGTCCAACGCAGCCCCAGGGGGCTTGGCATCACCGTTCTTTTTCACGGGCCCAGCGGCACCGGGAAAACCATGGCCGCAGAAGTCCTGGCCAACGAGCTGGACTTGGATCTCTATCACATCGACTTGAGCACGGTGGTGAGCAAATACATCGGCGAGACCGAAAAAAACCTGCGTCAGGTGTTCGACGCCGCCGACCGGGGCGGCCTGATCCTGCTGTTTGATGAAGCCGACGCCCTGTTCGGCAAACGAAGTGAAGTCAAAGACAGCCACGACCGCTATGCCAATATCGAAGTGAGCTACCTGCTTCAACGCATGGAGGCCTACAGGGGGCTGGCCATCCTGACCACCAACAATAAAAGCGCCCTTGACCCGGCCTTCATGCGCCGCATCCGCTTTGTGATCCAGTTTCCCTTCCCCGATGCCAACCAGCGGGCAGAAATCTGGAAGCGGATTTTCCCGCAGCAGACCCCCGTAGATGACCTGGATGAGCGCAAACTGGCCCGCTTGAACGTAGCCGGCGGCAACATCCGCAACATCGCGCTCAATGCCGCCTTTCTGGCGGCGGATCAGGATCGGCCGGTCACCATGGGCGATATCCGAGCTGCTGCCCAAACAGAATACACCAAAATTGAAAAACCGCTCAGTACGGCAGATACAAAGGACTGGGAATGAATCAGAGGCGCATTGATCTTTATATCGAGGAACTCATCCTGGATGGCGTCGCATCCTGGGAAGCTGAGCAGATAAAGGCTTCGGCAATCCATGAGTTGACACGATTGTTGGCCGAACAAGGCGTGTCGGAAAGGATGGCGGGAAAGATGAGTGTCGCCCGGATAGAGGCAGGACAAATTGGTATCGCGCCGGGTGCAACGTCAGCTTCAACTGGCAAACAAATCGCCGGGAAAATTTATGGAGCGATAAAACCATGAGCATACAATTCCAGACCCAATCAAAGCCGGGCAACAAATCATCTGATACGTCAAATGCAAGCGCTGCTTTCAAGCACAACTTCTCAGGCCAACGAGGCTTTTCTACCGAAACGAAACCTTATCAGATTCAGACCAAGCTTAAAATTGGCCAACCCGGTGATAAATACGAGAAGGAGGCGGATCGGATTGCCGAAAAGGTCAGGAGGATTCCGGCGTCCGCACTCCATTTGAAACCCAATTGACCGTTCATGCAAGGTCCCTCGTGCGGGGAAGATGAACTTTTACAGACAAAACCGGTTAGACTGAGTATTACTCCTTTAATTCAAACTCAACCGATGGAAGAAGAGGAAGAAGAGCTTCAGATGAAGCCGTTATCCGGACCGTCCAGTCTTTTAATTCAAAAGCAGGCAGTTGAGGAAGAAGAGGAGGAGGACCTGATCCAAACCAAGATGATGAGGGGCGGCACTGCCGGGGCAACTCGCAAATTACGAGCAAATATCCGGCCACCGAACGGTGGCGGCCGCCCATTAAATGAATCTGAACGCGCTTTTTTCGAGCCTCGCTTCGGCTGCGACTTCAACCAGGTCCGGATTCACACCGACGCGCAAGCGTCCACAGCAGCAGAAGCTGTCAGCGCAAGGGCGTTCACACTGGGAGACGACATTGTATTCGGGGCAGGACACTACACCCCGAACACATCAACAGGAAATCGGTTGCTGGCGCATGAATTGACACATGTGATTCAACAGAGAGGACGGCAACAAACATTACAGCGACTTGTCGCCTGCGAAGGTGCGGAACAGTGCCCTCGCCGTGAGCATGGCGAATCTCAACGGTCCCAGACAACACCACATCGAGTGAGCATTTACCCGGATAGAGAATTCGGAATGCTTGTCTCCAATTTTGCCGTCAACGATCAGCACGTAAAACCTGACCTAGCAGTCAACACATCATGGATTACATTCACGCACCATATGGGCAGTACAGCCCGGGGGACATGGGAGATTCTGGGCTTTACGGACTGTCAGGGAACGGAAGCCACCAACCGTTCATTGCGACGTGGACGCGCAGTTTCGGTTGCCGCATTATTACCCGTACCCACACGAGCGGCGTCGCGGTTAAGACGGACGGATGGTGCCAACCTCGGCGATTGCATAGACAGAAACCTCAGTGAAGCCGGTCGCAGCCGTAACCGATCGGTCCTCATTCGACGTCTGCCCGGGTCCGCGGGGCCCACGGCACCCCCGGCGCCAGCACCTATCGGCCCGGTTCGGCCCCGCGGGGCGCGCGGCAATTTTTGCGTCCCCTATACAAGCCGCATGGATGCCGTGGCCGCAAGGGTCTGGCTGCAAACAGCCTGGCTGACCTTAGCCCAGAGACAGTTTGGTACAGATGTACACAACCTTTGGAGGGATTATTTGAACCGCCCCAAAGGGTCTAGTCTGGCGCCGCGCGTTTTTCGTGGTAGAGGCCACCCGATTGTTGATGCCTTTAGAACCGATCCGGAAACCGTTCTTCATCGAACTAGACTATATGGGGATATCCGAGCGACGGCAGCGCGGACCCCCGAGGCGAATGTGCCATTTACGGGCGGTACCTATACCTCACCGCCAATACCCCTTGGCACGCTTCTACCAGCTGCCGCCTTGAACCGCAGAATCAACTATACCGACCCGGATGAACGAATCCCCGGCAATATCGCCGGGGGAACGGGCGTGATGGGGACAAGCAGCAGTGATGCTGGACCGGATCTGCGTCTGTTTACCGGTGACGTTCGCATTGTGCGTACGAGACCGCGCCCCGGTGCCGCAGAAGTCAGGACAGCTCGCATACAGATGCAGCTTCAGGTGATCGATGCCATTGACTTTTGTCCGGGAGCGGCTGGCGGTTGGTTGGCCCAAAGATTCACCATACCAATGAGCCGTTTGGAAGCAACTCCAACAGAACCGACCTATGATTTACCTTTCCATGTATTTGTTGACATGAGCGGAACAGTCGCGCTGCCTTAACAAAAGTGGCTTTTTTGCATTCTAACGACTCGTTCTGGAAGGCTGTGCCATTGAGGATGGGAAAAGAATCAGGGTATCGGTAGATCAGGAGTTAACATGGCTGGCGGCCGAGCAAGGGGTGTCCGAGACGTTGGTGGAAAATGGACGCATCGCCCGGATAGAAGGTGGGCAGATTGACATCGCGCCGGGAGAAACGTCCGCTCCCACGGGAAAACAAATCGCCAGGAAAATTTATGGAGCGTTAAAGCCATGAGCATGCAATTCCATACCCAATCAAAGCCAAGCAATAAATCATCAGATGGATTAACGGCAAACGCTGCTTTGAAGCACCACTTCTCAAGTCAACGCGGTTTTGCTACCGAAACACAGAGCTATCAGATTCAGACTAAACTAAAAGTTGGTCAACCCGGTGATATATACGAGCAGGAGGCAGATCGGGTTGCCGATAAGGTCATGAGGGTGCCCGATCTCGCACTTCAATTGAAACCTGGTTGACCGTTGACTCAAGGTCCCTCGGGCGAGGAAGAAGAGATAATACAGCCGAAACCGATTGAGTCGAGTATTACACCATTAATTCAGCGTCAGCCAACCGAAGAAGATGAGGAAGAAGAACTTGTTCAGACTAACGAAATTCCTGGCCATTCGCCAACGGTTGCACCAGGAATACAGGCACAGATCGATGCCCTGGGTGGAAGTGGACAACCTCTGCCAGAATCAACTCGAGATTTTTTCGAACCCCGCTTCGGTTACGACTTTAGCCAAGTCCGTGTCCACACAGATTCAAAGGCTGCTGAGTCAACGCAGTCCTTAAAAGCGCGAGCATATACTATTGGACACAATATTGTGTTTGGTACAGATGAATATTCACCTAATAAGGTCGAGGGGAAGCGCCTGCTCGCACATGAGTTGACCCATGTCATACAGCAGGGTGGGTTACGTGGTAATTCATCTGAACAAAGAAACACACCCGATGGGAAACCAGTATCCAAGTCTTTGAATAATAGGATAAATCCGCTGCAGAACTCATCAATTATACAGCGGATAATCGGAACCGACGAAGAAATAGGCCCGCCTTCGACATCAGATTTTCCGATAAGACCAGGTGAACCGCTGCCCTATCGGGAGGCCACTGAACTGCTCGAGTGTATACGGATTATGGGGGAAGAAAATGCTGCCTATTGCCGCGCGCAGGTGCTAGGCGAAAATTCACCCGCGCAGGTTCCTACCCCAGCAACACCTCCCGCCGCGGGACCCGCCCCTGCCCCAGCGCCTTGTACACCGAGGCCGGTTGCCACTTTGAATGAGTTCAGAGCTCCCGCTGGAGGATCGACATCTGGAGAAAACTGCTGTCCAATCTGTCCAGTGTCCTTAGGAATAGGGGCAGGTGGAGAAGCGCGGCAGGGCATGGAGATGAGAATAGAGATTACCAATCCTTGCCCCGCCGCATACGAGATCACCCGTGTGAGAGAAACTTGGCTCTGGGAGCGAGTTGGTGGCGTCTGGAGGGAGCTGGAGCATCAAGGCCCGGGAGAGAGAGACGATCATCATGATGATGATGAGTGCCATACGCTGCAAAGAGGTCGATTCTTATATGTGGTGGACAGGCCGGGATGGGGGAGAGCCCTTCCAGCACCGGCAGCTTGGCGGCCTGCAGGCGTTACTGGCGTATCCACAGACTCGGCCGCCACAGAAGTCGTTGCGCAGGATAATTTCGCCGAATGGGTAATATTCCGCCATCGCGGTCACGGCATTCCGTGGACCGTCATTTCCAGTCCGAGGTTTTTCTACTGGCACGACGTTATATGGCTGGAGAAGGTCGGAGGGAGTTGGCGCCTTCAGGCCGGTTCAAATGAAATTGCCCGCGGACTGCGGAGACCAGCGGTTAGTCCGTGAAAACAGCCTTTGTTCATTGAAGCCCAGAATAAAGGGCTCAATATTTTTAAAACGCAATATTGATCCAAAGACAAAAATAGAACCCCTTTTTCTAAAGATAGCAAGAAAAAGAAACGATTGATATTTATATTGTAAAATTATGCAGATAGTAATTGAATTAACTGAGGAAGGTAATTAATGCCATCCGAATTCCCCCTTAGTCCTAAACTTCTAAAAGGCGCTTTTGTTGTCTACGACTCCCACACACCGGGATCTAAGGCAAAAGTCATTGCTTTTCAATATAATCCTGACCAAGTTAGCCGTAGCCTTTCGCAAGGCCGTGCGCCGCGTGAGAGTGCGTCCACCAGTCGTGGAGAGGCGCAGCAGGATACGTTTCGAATCGAAGGGGCACCGCGAGAAACCATCAATATCAGCGTAACCCTGAATGCTGCCGATCAACTTGAAGAGCCCGAAAAAAACAAAAGCATCGTGGAAAACGGCCTGCACCCGGTGTTGGCAACATTGGAAATGCTGCTCTATCCCACAAGCGACGAAGTGGTCCAGAGCGAAGAACGGGCTGAACAAGGAGAAGTCCAACTAAATCCCGCTGACCTGCCGTTGACGGTTTTGGTATGGGGCAAGGCCCGGGTGGTGCCGGTATTGATCACTAATTTTTCGGTCACGGAAGAGGCCTTTGATACCCGGTTAAATCCCATTGAAGTCAAAATCGAACTGGGACTGAGCGTCCTGAACGATACGGATTTACCGGCCGACAGCATGGGACAGGACATCTACCGCGCCTACCAGGAGCAAAAAGAGAGTCTTGCCCAGAAGTATCAGGCTGGTGAACACGAAGAGCAGATCACTGGCCTGCTCCCCAGCTGAAAACATTGTAGAAAGGATCAGACATGTTTTTTAAAGGCAGTAGATATGCCAAGGTCGCCACGCTGGAGATCACGGACAGCACCGGACGGACGATCCAATACAAGGCCACGCGATTTATTGCCGACGCCCGGCCACGGCTGGCGCACAAGGTGCAACGGGGGGAGCGGCTGGATCATGTGGCCCATCAATATTTTCGCGATGCGGAACGCTTCTGGCGTATCTGCGATGCCAATCAGGCCATGTGGCCGGACGGTTTGATGGATGAACCTGGGGAGAGAATCCTGATCCCCTCGTCGGAAGAGTAAAGGGCATGCCCCTGAATGTCTCCTATACCCTGACCATCGACGATGCGACCGCCAGCCCGGAGATCATGGCGGCCATCCGGGAAATCGAAGTCGAGGACCATGCCGATATGGCCGACATGCTGCGCCTGCGCCTGGCGGTTGCCGTGCGGGAAAATGGCAGCGGCTGGACGGTCCTGGATGAGTCCATCGTGGATCGCCTGACCAAGATACGGGTGGAGGCCGTGGTGGGCAGTCAGGATTCCCAGCCGCTCATCGAGGCCTACGTGACCGAGACCCGCACCGAGTTCTCCAACAGCCCCGGGGAATCGACGCTGGAGGTGCTGGCCATGGATCCCACGGTGCTGATGAATCTGGAAGAAAAGATCCGCGCTTGGCCCGACATGGCCGACAGCGACATTGCCGAAGTCATATTCGGTGAATACGGATTTGACACCCAGGTGGAACAGACCCAGCCCACGCGGCAGGAGATCGACCGCACCATCATGCAGCGCGGCACGGATATCCGATTCCTGCGCAGATTGGCGCAGCGCAACGGCTACGAATGCTATGTGGAGCTCAATCCCGATACCGGAGACGTGGAGGGCCATTTCCACCCGCCGCGTGTCGATCAAACCCACCAGGGGGTGTTGTCCGTCAACCTGGGAACGGCAACCAATGTCAACCGGTTCAGCGGCAGCTATGACATGCTGCGCCCTGTTTCGGCCCAGGCCACCAATCTGGAAATCAACGACCAGGCCGATCAATCGGCGGACATCGGTGAGAGCAGTCTCGAAAATCTGGGCGACCAGGCGGCAAGCCGTCAGACGCAACCACGGCGCATATTGTTGCGCGACACCGGAATGTCCGCAACCGGAGAACTGCAAACCTATGCTCAGGCGGTGGTGGACCGCTCGGCCTTTGCCATCCGTGCCGAGGGTGAGCTCTCCACGGTGACCTACCGTGACATTTTGCGCGCCAAGCGTCCGGTAAACGTACGCGGGGCCGGTCGCCAGTTCAGCGGCACCTATTACGTGGAAAAAGTACTGCACCGTATCCGCAGCGAAGGCTACACCCAGGAATTCACTTTGCGCCGCAACGCCCTGGGGGTAACGGGGCGCGAAAGTTTTGTGGAAGATCAGGCCCTGGCCCCCTAACCGACAAGAGAAGAGATACGCCCATGACCATCGATCCAGGCACGGCCGCTCGAACCAATAGAAGAACTTCACGATACTACGGCAAATATCGAGGCATTGTGACCACCAACGACGATCCTCGAAATCTTGGACGTCTTCGGGCGCGGGTCAGTGAGCTGCTTGGCGACGTTGAAACCGGCTGGGCGCTTCCCTGCG
>JASFFJ010000081.1:0-16333 GCA_050124355.1 Desulfobacterales bacterium
ACAGGTGGCCGAGAAAATGGAGAAGATTATCAATCGAGGATCAAATAGCATGTAGGTGTTTTACTATTTTTGGGCCTAATATTTCAGTTTATGCGTAATAAATTCCAAATTTCAAAACACAAATAACAAACAAATTACAATGACCAATCTGCCTCCGGCGAACCAAACAATTGTTTTGGTCATTGGTTTTTGAAAATTGAGATTTATTTGTAATTTGTTGATTGGGATTTGGGATTTCAAGAGTTGGTATGAGTGATTTTCGATTTTAATATGAGCAGATCAATGAATTGACATTATGGTAAACCTGGTACTTAAATTCGTCTCCTGTTGCCGTTTGGCCGGGCTCAGGATCTCAACCTCCGAAGTACTCGACTGCCTTGATCAGCTAAAACTTGTGAATATGCTGGACGAGAAACAGTTTGCAGCGGTATTGCGGGCCAATTTTGCTAAAAGCCGACGGGAGCAATTTCATTTCAACCGTCTGTATGACCTATTTTTCCACGAACTGCGCCAGGAACCGGATATCTCGCATGGAGACGCCCTTTCCGAACAGATTCAAAATACCCTGCTGACCCTTGCTGACGAACAAAACGGCAATAAAACCCGCCAGGCGGTGCTCGACTTCCTAAACGGGGATCCGCTGATGTTTTTAGAGCAGATGCAACTGGACTTTCGGGAGGGAGACAGTAAAGGCGGGGGCATGGGTGCCAATCTGGGACCGATGATTCAGCGTCTCGGGCTGATGCTGCAGATCAATGCGGTGGATGATATGCTGATGCAGTATATTGCCGATCAGCGGGATCGGATGCAGTGGGAAACTCGCCGTGAATTGCAGGCACTTTTCGATGCTCGGCTGGCCAGTGCTCGCAGGCTGCTGACGCGCCAAGGACAATCTTTTGAGGACGACCGCACTACGACACCCTCTTATCAACAAAATCTGGACCGGCTGGGTGACATCCATTTTGCTTCCCTGACCAGAAAAGAAGTGGCAGGGATGCGTGACGCCATCGATCAACTCGTGCGCAAGCTCAAAGACACCGTCAGCCGGCGGTACGCCGCCAAAAACAGGGGTGCCCTGGATGTTAAAAAAACACTGCGCCGCGCGGCCGGCTATCAGGGTATTCCGCTGGTACTTTTTTTTCGAAATCGTCCGCCGCGTAAAGCCAAGATTGTCACCTTGTGCGATGTTTCCGGTTCGGTTTGGTCGGCTGCCCGATTTATGCTGAATATGCTCTATTCGCTGCAGGACTGTTTTTCTCAGGTCCGCAGTTTTGTCTTTGTGGCCGGTTTGGATGAAGTGACCGGAATATTTAAAGACTGTGAGATTAATGAGGCCATTGACAAAGCTTTGAAAGAAGCGCAGATCGAATACAATGCGGCCACCGATTACGGGTTGACCTTTCGTCAGTTTAAAAGAGATTACATGGACATTCTCAACAAAAAGACCACCCTAATCATTATCGGCGACGGTCGATCCAACTACAGCAATCCGGAAGAACACATTCTGGATGATATGCGGGAGAGATGTCGTCGGGTGATCTGGTTAAACCCGGAAACCCAATACTTCTGGTATACGGGTGACAGCGAGATGCGCGCCTATCAAACCTGCTGCAATGAAGTACGTCCCTGCCAGAATCTCAACCAGTTGCTGGAATTTATCCAATCGCTGGTATTGTGAAAAATGAGATAGTATTTTTTAAATAAATTACTTGATTTTGCCTGGAAAAAGAGTATTATCATTCTAATCATTAAAGGTAGGTCTTATCATGACCGGCCGGTTTCATTCTGAAGGAAAGATCCATTTGTCGTGCGGCATCCTGAAGTATGGGACTATGAGAAAATTTCTTAAGGAGGGTGCCACAATGGCCGATGGTGTTGTAAAATGGTTCAATGAGCGTAAGGGTTATGGTTTTATCGAGCAAGAGGATGGTCCGGATGTATTCGTACATCATACCGGTATCAATGGGACGGGGTTTAAAACCTTGCAGGAAGGTGACCGGGTTACCTTTGACATCGAGCAGGGAGCGAAAGGACCTGCAGCGGTAAACGTCACCGTCGTTTAGTGAACCAAGACGATTTGAAAAAGGCGCGTCTGATGCTGGATCGGGCGCGCTTTTTTTATGACATTCTTTTTAAAATGCCGACTTGAAGTTACAATTTGAATTCGTCACCCAGGTAGGCCTGCGCCACTGCTTCACTGGCCGCTATTTGATCAGGGGGGCCGCTCTCAAGAACCTGACCGTCAACCAGGATGTATGCGCTGTCACAGGCACCAAGGGTTTCTCTGACATTGTGATCGGAGATGAGAACACCGATACCCCGACGTTTGAGATGGCCGATAATATTTTTTATGTCATTGACGGCCAGCGGGTCGATGCCGGCGAAGGGCTCATCCAGCAGTATGAAAGATGGATTGGTGGCCAGAGCGCGGGATATTTCGAGACGACGTTTTTCGCCGCCTGACAGTACATTGGCTTTCTGTTTTGCCAGGTGCTTGATCCCCAGTTCTTCGAGAAGCATATCGGCACGGCGCCCGCGTTCGGCTGAATCAATGGGGAGTATTTCAAGGATTGCCATTAAATTCTGTTTCACCGTCAGTTTGCGGAATATAGAGGTTTCCTGTGGGAGGTAGCCGACGCCTTTGCGGGCCCTTTGGTACATGGGCAAATCGGTGATATCCTCATCGTCAAGCAGCACCTTACCTTTGTCCGGTCTAACCAACCCGATGGTCATATAGAACGTAGTGGTTTTTCCGGCTCCGTTGGGTCCTAGCAGTCCAACAACTTCGCCGCTTTTAACCATCAGGCTAACGGAATTGACAACCTGTCTTTTTGAATATGATTTTACCAGATCTTTTAGATACAGTGTCGTCATGGGGTATAATGAGTTTCCTTACAATTTGGTTGTGTCGGATTTGCGCTTATTATGAATCAGTTCCCTGGCCAAGCCCACCACTTCTTCATTCGCGATGGCTTCCAGTTTTTTTCGGACAATCCTGGAAAAATACTCGCGCTCGGTTTTCGTCAATCCTCGGCCTTCCCGTTTCTTAAAAACGAGCTCTTTTTGTTTTGCAGAAAATAGTCGATCTAAATAAACATTGAGGGCGTTGGGTGGTGACAGCGACCTTTTATTCTGGTGTGCCTGTGACTTCAACCGATCCGCAGTGTAGGCTTTCAGGGCGTGCTGCAAATCTTGCAAGGTGATATGCCTGCCATTGCCCAGTTGAAATTCGCCCTTCGACAATAGATTACCATACTTCGATTTTAGAGACGCCGCGATTTCTGTGAGATTTAATGGTGGCTCAAGCCCCTGAAGATTGAATACGATTGCACTGGCCAGCAGCAATTTCTCCAGGTTTTGTCTTTTAGGATTTGTTTCCAGGTAGCGGGAAAATAGTGCCTGGTAGTTCAGCGCCAGGCCTCTTCGGGCACAGATTGCGAGAACCGCTGGAAATCTTACAACCATTCCGCCATCTGCCGCATTGGCCAAAGCGTCTAAAATGACAATAATCTGATTATCGTCTAAGTTTTTCTGCCTCGAATCTGTCAGAAACGAATCAAAATTTAGGTCTGTTTTTCCTGATTCCACATTGCTTTCGGGCACTTTTTGATTCATTTTGATTTTTATTAGGCTTGATCGGATGATCGGCAATGTCTTGAGTCTGTTGCAATCTTTAAACCCTGAACCTGTAACCAATCAGCTTTGCCATATAATATCGACAAATACTGGCATTGGCAAGATTAATTGTAATCAGCGACCACCGGCAGAGGGTGTATGAGGGTGGCTCCTGGAGGGCACGCAGGCCCTTATTGCCGGTACACCTTTCGCCGGGCCATGGCGGCTTTGGTTAAAGTTTCTACATGGACATCGACATAGTCGAAAACCCGGGCGATCGTTTTACCGGGTGCCGGGCGCAAAACCCGACCAAGATACTGGATAACCCGTCCGCTGAAGCGTATGGGGGTAGCAAGAAACAGGGTCGATAAATTCGGGCAATCAAATCCTTCGCCGACAAGCTGGCCGGTGGCAATGACAACGTTGGCCTCGTCCTGATTCAATCGCTCGATGACATTCCGGCGTTCGTCCATCGTCAGGTCTCCGGTTAGAAGCTCGGCGTCGATTTTAAATCGGTACTTCAACAAGGCTCGAAGATTTTCGCAATGAGCTTTACGATCGGATAATATCAGACAAATACCGGCCTTACGTTCCGTCTCACGGGCGACATCTGATGCAATGAGGACATTTCTCTCCGTGTCTGCCGTAAGTTCGGACAGCATCTTGCTATACTCATTGACCGGATCATAATTCGGTTTAAAGCGGGTATTGCGAATGATGATTTCTGCGGGCAGGACGTCTCCGGTTTTAACCAGGCAGTTTTTATCCACCTCATGATGCACATCACCAAGGTGCCAGAATATTAATTTGGAAAGCTTGTCGCGCCGCCAGGGAGTTGCAGACAATCCCAGCATATACTTGGCATCAAACCCGGTAACGGCTTCAGTAAAGGTACGACTTGGGCATCGATGACATTCGTCCACCACTAGAAAACCTATATGTTCGGCAACTTCTTCGACGCATTTATACAGGGATTGTACCAGGGCAATCGTAATTTCGTTGCCCACCACCTTTTTTCCACCCCCGATCATGCCGACATTGTCGGCAGCAATACCGAGAAATGCTTCGATGCGCTGACGCCATTGGGCAGCCAAATCTTTGGTGTGAACAATCACCAATGTCGGTTGTCGGCGTCGGGCGACCATATACAGGGCCATTATGGTTTTACCGGAACCGGTGGCCGAATTGAGGGTGCCGAAATCCCTGGCCAGCATCTTATCTACCGCCACCTGTTGAAAGGGCCTTAGCTCTCCTTGAAAGGAAATGTTTACGGGAGGAAGGTATCTACGATGGTCTTTAATCTCATATTGAATATCATTCCGGCGGCACAATAATATCAGCTGCCGCATATAACCCCGTGGAATCCATAAACCTGCCGTCCCAACCTTATCGTAAAAACGCAGTTCTTTGGGGGTGTTCCGGTTCCAACGCCCCATTATTTCATTTTCCAACCATTTAGGATTTACAAATTTCAGCTTTTCGGTCAGAATTTTGAAAATGTCAGACGGCACATTCTTTAAGCGCAGGTTATTGGTGATGGTGATGATCAACGGCGGCATAGGTGTTTCCCAACGGCTGTCTATTCGCTATCTTCCTCAATCAGTGCCTTGGCCAGTTGCAGATCGTAGGTCTGCATGGGATTGAAGTTCTTACCCTGGTACATGGCTCCAGCCCTTTTGATGGCTTCAAAAGGAACCCAACCGTGTTCATCCCAGAGCAGGGGCCCATCCGCATTCCAGAGTCTGAACCAGATGATGCCGTCTTTTTCACGAACATACACGCGAATGCTTTTGTTTTGAGGAGATGGATAGTAATACAATCCTTTTTTGTCTTTCATATTTTCATCCTCGTTGCCAAATTCAATCGCTTTCGGTTTCCGGATAACCGGTTGCCAATTTGTCAAGTCGTGCACGCAACTTTTGATAGATATTTTCCATCAATCATCTCGTAGTTTCACTATATCCACTTCTGTATAGAATGAAGCTTTCCACAATTTCAGGGTTCCTGACCCCAATTGGAAAAACTTCTCGGGAAGCCCTGATATATAGAGAACCTACAAAAATTGTAGTAAAAACATGCGTTAATTCAAGATGCAACAGATTTTATCAAAATAAATGGAACGACAACCCAGAAAAAGGTAGTATCGACGTCCTTTATATTCGTTAGAGACCTGAAATTAAGAAAAATTCAGAACGATTCGCCAATATTCATTTTTATTGATGCGATTTCTGACGTTTCTGTTGCATCCGATTTTACGACACATCAGTAGTAAGGTTTTTAACCACCGTGTGTTTGTTTTTAACCCGGATGGATTGGCGGTTGACTGCATAAACTTCCCGACAAATATCCTGCTTGGAAAGGCGGACCTGTTTTTTAAGTTCAGCGTAGTTCATTAATTCGTCAATCGTCATTCCAATCACCGATAGGTGATGAGCCCTTCATCTCCCTCCAATTCAAGATGGGTCACATCGTTAAACCCAGCCAGCATCATTCCGTGGCTGTTATATTTGATGCGAGTGATCGAGGTATTCAAGATCTGCCATGAAATCTCGAGGGTTTTTTTGTCGGACAAACCAAGGGCACTCTGCACCGTGACAGAGATGGGACCACCCGAGGTAAACACGACCAGTCGTTTGTTGGCACCGTGGCGGGTTATCAATTCGGCAACTCCCTGTTTGACACAGTGGGTGAATTCATCCCATCGTGGAACACCCCTGGCTCTGTACTGTCCGGTAACCCAGCGGGTCATCAGCGGGGCAAAAATTCTTTGAAATGCGTTTTGATCAGCGGGAATTTTTTCGAGTTCTTGGGCGACAGCGGGGTTATCTGCGAGCATCTCCGGAATCAACGCCTGCCAGATCGTGAAGGAATCGTATTCGTTGAATGCCTCGGTCACAATGGGCGCAACCACGTCAATCCCCTTGCTTGCATAATGGCTGATGAATTCCCGAGCTGTGTTCTGCTGGCGTTCCAATTCGCCCTGGTACACAGCATCAAATAATTTACCGGTTTTGGCCAAATGCTTTGCCAGGTACTTCGCCTGTCTGACACCGAGGGCAGAGAGCCGGTCGTAGTTTTCTTCACCGAAGGAAGCTTGACCGTGTCTGATAAAATAGATTTCGCTCATAAGGAGATATCCTGTTGGATTGTTTAGTCTTAGACCTTACTTGACCTACTGAAATTTTACTCAACCTGTTTTGCCGGCTTTTCTATCCGGCGACGGAATAGTCCAGGGCAGACTCATATAGGACCCATAAGTCCTAAATGAACTATAATCGGCAATACCGCAGAGTGAAAAACAATCGCTCTATATAATCCTATTGTCATAGCGTCAATGATAAAGAACGAACGTTTTTTTTTATCGGCACCCTCGACAGCAGCTCATTTATCCGCAGGGTCCAACTGCAATAGGACAATGGACCCAATCACGATCAAGCCACCCACAATTTGCAAAGGAACCATGACTTCGCCTAAAAACAAAGCGGCAACAACGCCCGCCGATATTGGTTCAAGGGTTGCGGTGATGCTGGCATTTGTCGGTTTTATTCGTTTTATGCCTTTGAAATAGAGTCCAAATGGAAAAATGGTTCCGAAAATACCGATAAATGCGATGCATCCCCATTGAAGCGGTGAATAACCGTGGAGAAAAGCTTCCAATGGCGGGTGGAGGATATTCCACATCACGGCGGCGAACAGCATACCATAGAGCAAGACGGTCCAGGGCGAGTGGGAGCGCATACCGTAGTCACTTAAAATAGAGTAAACAGCAAATGCGATGGCAGCCGTGAAACCTGCAATGATGCCGCCCTTGTTCAATGCAAATAATTGCAGATTATATGCTCCGACCACTAAAAAACATCCGATCAGTGTCCCCGCAATCGCCAGTTTACTTTTAACGCTCAGCTTCTGTCGCTGGACCAAAACGACATAAAGTGCCACAAATACCGGACCGGTATAATGGAGCAGGATGGCGGCGGCAACATTGATTTTGCTGATCGCCAACAGGTAAAAAAACTGGGCAGAACCGATTCCAAACACGCCCAAACTAAAAAAATAAGCCAAGCTTTTTGTGGATATGCTGAGAAATGTCGGTTCCTTCAAACATAACCATGCCAGTAGACCGACAAATGCCAGGGTAGTTCTCATCTGAATCAGCTCAAAAGCAGTGATGCCGTCATTGAAGAGAAATTTTGCAGCAGTCCCGGATATGGCAAACAAAACGGCTGCCAGAGAAACGTACAGATATCCAAGCCTGGCTTTTCGTCGATCAATTTTATTCATTCAATTTTTTCAAACAATGGAATCAAGTCCCAATGTAACTAGTCGTCAGACGGCGGCGGTTCGTCATCATTGTCATGGGCATGCCGATGGTGTAGATCGGGCCAGTGTCCATGAGCGTGCTCTTGAGGGGCGTGCTTGTGCCTGTGCGCATGGCTCATCGCAGCCCCAGCCTTCTCATGGGCGTGATCGTGATGTCCCCCATCGTGCCGATGGCGATGTTGGTGTGTCATCGCATCGTGGCGGTGGACATGCGCATGCTTCTCGCTAAAGAGAACCACGAGGGAGATCACCATAATCCCGGCAGCCACGGCTTGAGCACCCGTGAAGGTCTCGCCAAGAGCGGTTACGGACAAAAGCAGACCAAAAAACGGAGCGGCTGAAAAAACCATTTGACTGCGAGTCGCTCCCAATCCCTGAGCAGCAAACACATACAACGTGATGCTCAGTCCATAAGACACCACGCCAACGAGCAAGGCTAGCAGTACTCCGACCGGTCGCCCCACGCCGCCAACTGCAACGCTGCCCACGAGCAGGTTGCATAGACCTGCAACGACACCCTTCCAAAATGTGGTCTGAGCCGGAGAGATACCGTCGATAAGGGCGGTGAAGTGATTGTCGAAACCCCAGCATAGACAACCGGAGGCAATCAAAACAACAGGAAGAAACCCGCCGCCGGCCTCGACTCCCGCCAAGAGCACCGCCGCAATGAGCGTTCCGGCTGCGGCAATCCATCCTCGCAGTGCCAGATGCTCTCGGAATACAAAATGTCCTAAAAAAACTGTGGCCACAAATTCGAGATTGAGCCACAGGGAAACAGAACCGGAACTGGCGGCTTTCAATCCAAGCATGAGCAGCAGCGGCCCTAAAATCCCTCCAAATACAATGGCGCCTGTGAGCAGCAAAAAGGTGGGCCGTCCTGCTCGCCAAGGCCACTGGAAAATCGCTTCCCTAACGATCACAGGCAACACGCCCAAGGCGGCTCCCAGATAAAGCAGACCTGCCAGCACTTGGGCATGAATCCCGGCCAGTAAGACCTTGCTGGCGGGTGTCGCCGCTCCGAATAAAAGGGCTGAGATCAGTCCTGCTATCACAAATGTCGCTGTCTGGCGTTTTGCTGGCATTGACTTCAACAGGGAGCCGTACAACACATAGGTTTTTGTGTTTGCGGCATCTAAGTGCTTTGTTTCAATAATTCAGTCACGTATTCTGATCGATTTTAATTAAACCGCTGAGGACACAAAGGTTACAGAAGATCAATTTATATTTTTTTCTTTGTGCACTCATTGTACACAGAATTCAGCACATTTCCAGGATATATTTTCCCTTGATCTTTCTGTCTCCTGATATATGCCATCGTTTATGGGCCAAATCCATTTTTCCCCGTGTATCATGGTCTTTTGATGCCAGTCCCCGTTTGGATCGCTTACGATGGGCTTGTGAGGCAGCATCCCTGCGTTTGACGACCTCACGTTTTAATAACGACTCCCGTCCAGCCCCGGGTAAAGTGTACCGACAAGTCGCGGATTAAGGGTTGGGTCGCCCGGGCATAGGTAAATGACACATTTTGAAATTGGATAGATAAATCGGTCATCGCTATCCTCCAAATAAAAAAGCCACGGTTGCCCATGGCTTTTAAACGAGAACGCATCAGGTGTAATCTAAACAACCGTCTTTTGGACTCGGACTTGCCTCAATTTCCGCGATTGTTTCCGAGACCCTCTTAATCATTTCGCTTTATTCTTTTTTGACCACTACTTTATATTTTCTTTCCCTGTACAGCACATCAGCTACATCACCCAGCTACGCCATAAGGGATAACTCAAGAGCAACCTGGATATGCTCGGCAGCTGCTTTACAGAATGATTATAGTGGTTCGGGAACCTTCTCGGGTGGTGGTTCCGGTGCGGACATATCGAGAATTTTCAGGAGATCACAAATGCTCGCGCTGGTAGGTTCGAAGTTTATCGTCGCACAGGTGCAGGACAACTGGGCGCCCACCAAGGGCGTTTGCAGAAATACGGCGGCATAGCTTCATAAGCACTACTTTCGTCTCAGTGTCATTTATGTGTGACGGTTTGATCACGAACTTCAGCTGGTAAATTCCATCCTCCTGGCAAACGTGCACCGATACCCGCATTTCGTTGTTAAAGAATCCGCGTTGCCTTATCAATTTGCCGATCGCATGGGCTTTTATTGCGGTTACCGGTTCCGTGAAAGACAACTCACCTTTCCCGAACATCATTAATGCGCTTAGCGGAATTACCCTAATCAGTTTAAGTTGTTCATCGATAAAACCCAGTTATAGTGGCTTCCCCCCAGGACATCGGTGGCGATACGGCTGCCGATGATCCCGAGTTGGACCTCTGTGAAAGGATCTTCAGCATATTCAGGCTTGACCACAAACCGCAGCAGGTATTGCCCCTTCTCCTGTTGAAGCTGCACAGTCTTTTTCTGCTCATCGGAAAAAATCTGATGCTGGACCAGGTATTCCCCCACCCTGCGTGCTTCATCCTCCGTCACCGGTGCGTTGAAGTGAAGCTCCCCTTGTTTAAACTTCAACCGGGAGTCGCGACCGTCTGAAAACAGGTAGATGGCTCCAAGAACAACTATTACCGCGGCTGCCACGCCACCAATAGCCATCAGCCAACGAAGAAGTTTTGGTGCCTGCTTATCTGCATCTGTGTTCAATGCGATGTTGTCCGGATCAAGTAGGTATTGGTGAGCAATGAGGGCTGCTAGGTGACACGAGTCTCGACTGCGCGATCTACTCTTGACCATAAACATAGATCCATCGGGACGGAACAGCATGGCCCGGAGTCCCTGAAAATCATTAAACTCCAATAATTCTTCTTCCCAGGGCGTGTTTTTAAAAACCTGCTGGGCCTGTATGATCCGCGCCAAAATTTCCTTGCTGCGTTTAGAGCTTCGCCAAGCTTTGATTTCGGGAAACATCAGTATGAGTCGGGTGGCACATTCATTTTCAACCACTTGTTGCAGTTCCCAGTTGAACCAACGGGTTTTGCCGGAATACATGATGATCAGCCCGGCTTCCCGCATCCACCCTAATACTCGGGGCTGCCATTCCTCATCTGAAAGTAGTACACGGGCAGCACCTAGCTGGGGGACCGTTTCCTTTGGCGAACCAATAGCGATGAAAGGGCCGAACCTGGAAAAGTGGTTGGCCAACCTGGTTTCCAAAGAGAAATCCAGCAGTGCCTTGTCTGCCCTCCTGAATTTCTGTTTTTCGTCGTCATCAAAAGACCGCAGGAATAAAATTGGTGGCCGCTGGTCGACGGCAAGCAAAGAGTCGGCATCGACCTGGAAATATCGTCGCGCCCGCAAAAGCAGGAAGAAGCCCAGCAGGATGAACTCTTTTGGAATATCGGTGACGCTAATGCCAAATCTTCATTACCTAGCTTGGGGGCTATAATTAAGGCTGCCAAAATCAAGAGACCGACGGTGCCAATGACAAGCCCGCGTGGCTTGTTGATTGGCTTAATACCAGTTGTTTTTTTTGCCGCAACACCTGCTTTCTTGAATAGCTGCAACAGTATCCGGTCGACCGTGGTATCCATCGCAGTGATGTTGGTCCTCAGTAATAGCAACAGTGATATCCAACCCAGCATGGCCACACTGCCTACGTAGCAGATTATTAGAAAGCCAGCTATTTCGTCCTCCCCAAAATTTGTATGGTCGGCAAACAAGTCAGATTCAACCAAAATAAAAACTCCAAGAATCAGACAAAAAACAGCCAATACCGGAAACAAGATGCTGTGCAGGCGCCAAACGGCTGGATCAATCTCGCCCGCATGCTGCCAGCCCGTATAAGCTGCAAAGGAAAGGATCGGCAGCATAATCAGATAGATGACCGGTAAGACGGTGTTATCCGAAAGGAAACTGACGACTAATTCCGACAGCGCAAATGCCACCATAAAGCCGCAAATCACCACCAAGGTGTAGTCAGTCAGGCGAAGCCATGATAAAGCCCGGGATTGCCTACTGATATCTATTTCAGTAATCACTGGAAGGCGATTCGTCTTGTCCTCGCTGACGCCATTTCTGGGTTTACACTTGTGGTTAATCCTAAAAATATATTTAAGGTTCTTTGAAGACTTCACGAATACGTCTCCAGGGGCTTTGACTTCTGCATCTTCTGTAAACTCTTTTCATGGTTTTCTACACGATGGTTAAGGGATACAAACGACTGATTCTTAAAGGCAGCTGAAATAGGATGAAATATCAGTTTAGGAGCAATAGATTCACATCAGATTCGGATGAAGCCAAATTGTATACTACTTCTCCTCTAAAGGCATGCTGCTGTTATAAATATCGCGGTGAACTTTCCAATTTCCGTCTATATTTTTACAAACAGATATATACTTTCCTTGGTCAAGTTCCTGATTTTCGCTGCCATAAAGCGTATATTTCCCGACTAAATAACCCAAATTACCAGAAGAATCCGTCTCAATAATTTCACTCTTGAATGACTTGATGCCCATTTCCAAAGCACCCTGCCAGAAGGTCTGGATCGCGTTTTTTCCTTCAATAAAATCCATATTGGGTGATAGGATTTTCGCATCCTCCGAATAGAGAGATGCTAAGCCTTCAGCATCACCGTTATTGTATGATTTTATGAATTGTTCGCAGATGGATTTGAAAGCATTTTGTATTTCATCTGGACTTGATGGTGTCATAATTTTCCTCCTCGTTTAGAACGGTTATCTGATTTTTTGCTTTCTTATGAAAAAAATAATAGAATCAGTAACTTGCAAGAATGAAAATCGGCTACCAGATGTCGTGCTGGAATGATCAAGAATCAATATCTTAATAATATTTAATATTTTAGCAAGTCAATAAAAAAAAATTATGTATTGACAATTTCGCCCGCTTTCGCTATCCGAATCAGAGCATATGTTTGGGAAGGCCTAAAGTTATCGCAGGGAGTTTATTTGCGGTCTTCCGGTTTACCAAAGAGGCTGGTTGTGTTTCATCAAATTCAACTCTAACCTTAGGAAAATGGAGGTGGTAAAATGAAAAAACTAATCGTAGTATTGTTGGCAGTGAGCATGGTTGCTTTGGGTGCTTCGGTCATGGCAGCGGATAAAATGGTGATAAAATCGAGCGACGTTCACGGTGACGGGTACCCGACGGTGGAAGCGATCAAATACATGGGTGAATTGCTGGATAAATGGACCAATGGCCGCTTGACCATTGAGGTTTATGGCTCGATGCAATTGGGCGGTGAGAAAGAGGCCCTGGAGCAAGTGCAAGTCGGCGCCCTGGAGATGACGCGGGTCAGTGTCGGTGTCGTGGGTCCGATCGTGGACGAATTTAATGCCTTCAACCTGCCGTTTGTTTTCCGCAGTGCCCAGCACATGTATGATGTCACTGATGGCGAAATCGGCACCGAGCTGCTGAATCGGCTCGAGAAAGGCGGACTGATCGGACTTGGTTACATGGACGCCGGTTCGCGCTCGTTTTACAACAAGGTCCGTCCGATCACCCAACCGGCTGACCTCAAGGGCCTGAAGATCCGGGTCATGCAGAATCCGATCTTTGTGGAAATGGTCAACTCAATGGGTGGCAACGGCACACCGGTGGCCTTCAACGAACTGTACACGGCGCTGCAGACCGGCGTTGTGGACGGTGCGGAGAACAACCCGCCGACCATCATCGAGCACAAACATTACGAGGTCACCAAGTACTACAGCCTGACCCAACATCTGATGGTACCGGAGATTTTTGTTTTCTCCAAAAAGATCTGGGACAAGATGTCGCCGCTGGACCAGCAGTTGATCCGTAAAGCATCCGCCGCCTGTGTCATCAAGGAACGCGAGCTCTGGGCTGCTAAAGAAGAAAAAGCCTATGCCGAGCTTAAAAAAATCGGATACAGCGTCAACGGCGACCTTGACAAAGAGCCGTTTATCCAGGCAACCGAACCTGTCCGCCAAAAGTTCGGCGGCAAGTATTCCGAACTGATCAAGAGAATTCAGGCGGTTAAGTAATATCAATCCATGCCAAGCGGAGATTCCCGCCTTCGCCTGGCTGCGTCGCAACTGGGCCAGGCTTTGATTTCATCGTGGACTGGTGATGTTTACCATTTGGCGTCCAATGTAATAGTGGAAAAGTGGAACATTGGAATATTGGGTATGAAAAGCGGTTGATGTCCTGATTTTAGTTTCTGATCCACGGAACCTATGTAAAGATAGACCTCATTCCGTCCAACCCAGTATTCCAACACTCCATTATTCCAGTACCCCATCGCATTCTTAGTCCGATTATACCGGCCCTTTCATCATCGGAGATAGTTGATGACGAACGGTTATATTAAATTGATGGATGTGCTCTATTTTATCTGTGTGCTCATTGCCGGTGGTGCGCTGGTTATTATGAGTACCATCATCGCCTGGGGGGTGTTCACACGATACGTTCTTGGATCCGGATCATTCTGGCCAGAGCCGATATCCATTTTTCTGGCAATCCAGTTGTCCTTCTACGGTGCCGCCGCCTGCTACCGGGCAGGTACCCATATCAGCCTGAAAATGTTTGTCGATCTGCTGCCGCCGTTCCTGAAACGATGGCAGGGCCACCTGGTGGATCTTTTGATGGCGGCGATTTGCCTATTCATGGTGACCTATGGCGCCAGTCTGGTGAAAACCACCTATTTTCAGGCCTATCCGGAGTTTCAATACATCCGGGTGGGTGTCGCCTATTCGGCCATTCCGATCGCCGGACTGATAACGCTATTGTTCGTGATCGAGAAGGTATTTATCAAGCCGCCTATAAATGACCCTAAGGGAGGTGACGTCTGATGGGGGGCACATTTGGGCCCTTACTGCTGATTGGGAGCATGTTGTTGCTGGTTGTGCTGGGCGTGCCGATTGCCTATGCCATCGGGATCGCTTCGCTGATTACGGCCCTTTACGTCGGGATTCCCCTGGAAGCAATATTATTGAAGGTGTCCGACGGTGTGGACAACTTTTCCCTTTTGGCAATTCCCTTTTTTGTTTTTGCCGGCGCATTGATGGCCCAGGGTGGCATGGCCTGGCGGCTGGTCAATTTCGCCAATATTTTTGTGGGATTCATTCGCGGCGGTCTGGCGATGGTCAACATCCTGGCCTCGATGTTTTTTGGTGGAATTTCCGGATCCTCCGTCGCAGATGTATCCTCCATCGGTTCGATCCTGATTCCCATGATGAAAAAGGAGGGCTATGACGACGAGTTTTCCGTCAATATTACCATTACATCCGCCACCCAGGGGATTGTTATCCCCCCCAGCCACAATGCCGTGATCTATTCTTATGCGGCCGGCGGAGCGGTATCGATTGCCTCCCTGTTTCTGGCGGGTTTCATTCCAGGGGTGATGATCGGGGTCTCGCTCATGATCCTGTCTTTCATCATGGCGACCCAGCGTAACTATCCCAAAGGCAAAATGGTGCCTTTGCGAGAAGCCGTCAAGACTTCCGGACAGGCTTTTTTAGGTCTGGTGACGGTCATTATTATCGTGGGGGGGGTTATCGGCGGTATCTTCACCGCCACCGAATCCTCGGCCATCGCCGTGGTCTATGCCTTTGCAGTTACGATGTTCGTCTACCGCGACTTCAAGTTTCGACAGCTCCCGGGATTGCTGCATGGGGTGATCAAAACCGTATGCATCGTCATGATTCTGATCGGCTTTGCAGCCGGCTTTGCTTACCTGATGGCCCTGATGCAGGTCCCAGCCAAGGCAACAAAATTTTTCCTAAGTATTTCGGACAACAAATATGTGATTCTGGCCTTGATTAACATCATGCTGCTGGTTTTAGGGACGATTATGGACATGGCGCCGCTGCTTTTAATCTGCACGCCCATCATGCTGCCGGTCGTAAAATCGTTCGGCATCAGTCCGATTCATTTCGGCATCATCATGATGCTAAATCTGTCCATCGGACTGGTCACGCCCCCGGTAGGGTCGACGCTCTTTGTTGGCTGCGCAATCGGTGATGTATCCATCGAACGGGTTTCCCGTGCGCTTTGGCCCTTCTGGCTTTCGATGTTCACGATCTTGATGCTGGTCACCTATTTCCCATTTTTCTCGATGTGGATTCCAACTGTATTTGGGAAGTTCTGAGTTCTTCGGCAGAAGGCAGTCAAGAATTGGATGCGAACGCCGAACATTCAACGTTAAACATCGAATAATGTTATCGTTCCACTCCGCATTTTAATTTGATCGGAACCACCCATTGTCAAGTAACGATGAGTTTCAGCATGCCAGCTTGGCCCCTTCTGATCTGATTTTACCAATATGAAATAATTTTTGATATAGATATAAATATTATTTCAGTTAGTTAAGTATATATATTCCCAGTGTAAAAAAAAATATTGACAAATAATATAATCGGTATAGTTTAAATTTTAATTACCTTAATAGATTTGAAGATACCACTCATCCGACAAA
>JASFFJ010000082.1:0-16281 GCA_050124355.1 Desulfobacterales bacterium
ATCAATAAGATGATGATGGATCAGAAATTTAAGTATATGATATCGCGCAGTTTCGACTGCTTGCGCAGCATAGTGGTTGCCGCATTCCACAATCAATCCGCGAATGCCATGGCTGCTGGCCGCTTCGATCAGCGTCCCGGGCATGTGCTCCGGATGAAAAACAAAATGCAGCGGAATCGCACTAATCTTCATTGCAAATTCAGTCTTGTCGGTATCGTCTTTGGTATAAACCAATAATCTAAAATCGCCGATGCTGACGGAGTGCAGATCCAGCAGGGCCTCGATATCATCATTGTCCTTTAGAAATCTCTTAATTTCAAGAGCCCGGCGGCCTTCCACCGAGGATGCCTCCCGCTTGTTAAAATGCCGGTTTAAATCATAGTCAATATATCTGATATCTTTTTCATAAGCGTTTGGATTACCGAGCAGAAAACTGATTTTGCCCTGATTCAGACTTACCTTGCCGTTTCCGAAGGCGCGGTGCAACTCAACAATGGCTTTTACACCCCCCGGCTCGTTGCCATGGGTCCCACCCACGATAACCACGTGAGTGCCGGGATTGGGAGAAGTGATGGACATACAAAAGGGAGTAAGGCCGGCGCTGTGCCTTGTAAAATACGCCAGTTGAGAGGTGGTTTCTGGTGAAATCGGATTCAAGTCTACCTTTCGATTTTGGGCTGGCATCGAGAATCTAGCATCGAAGATCCAGCAATTATTAGTAAAAAGCCAGTACCCTGCATCCAGAATCGCGCAACCGGTTACCAGTATCCACTCTATATATCCTTCAGCAGTTTATTCGCCGAGGAATTTTCCATCTCATGACGAAACTGTTTCAATGAATCGGACAGCGCCGTTAATTCCTCGGTTTGGGCAATCGGGATTCCCTCGCTACCATGATGTTCGATCGTCTCCACAATGTTATTAATCGTGAGTTTGTTGATATCACAGGCTGGTTGATAACCGTAGGTGCCATCATCTCTTGTCCGGGTTTCGACAAACAATCCACTTTCAACAAGATCGTAGAGTATCTGGTGCAGCAGACGAATCGGTATTTCAAGGCGCATGGAGATTTGCGAATCGGTCAAGGCGGGTTCACATCTCGAAAAGTTCCGAATCAGCAGGTGGGCAACCCGCAACGTGAGCAATTTTTTAGAGGCACGGCTTATCTTTTTAACGTCGGGTTCATATTCATAGGTGCCGACATTCTGGCTGGCAAATGAGAGTTCGGCACCAAAAAGAACGACCCACCAGCTGATCTGTACCCACATTAAAAACAGCGGCAGGGCAGCAAAACTTCCATAGATGGCGTTATATCTGGCGGTCCCGACTTGAAAGCTGATATAGGCCCACTGGACAATCTGAAAAATGGTTCCGGCGATTATACCGCTCACAATACCGGCCTTTAAATTTACCTTGGTATTCGGCATCAAGATGTAAATAACCGAAAAAAGGATCCAGATGAGAACATAGGGGATCAGTTTGAAACTCAGAAAGATAAACGGGCTTATCATACCCAGCAGTTTAATTTGATTGGTCAACTGGGTAATCTGGCTGGTGATAAACACCGTGGCACTGCTGGACACAATAATCAGCAACGGGCTTATTATCATGACGGCCAGATAATCGCTGAATTTTCTGCCCCAGGTCCTATTCTCCTTGATTTCCCAAATATCATTTAATGAGGTTTCGATGTAACTGAGAACTTTTACAACGGACCAGAAGAGCACGATCAGGCCGATTCCGGCGATGAGTCCTCCTTTGGTGGCTTCAAGCATCGACTCGGCAAACTCGATAACTTTTGTCAGCACCTCCTGCTGTGCTTCCCCCGGGAATCTTTCGAAAAGCTCCTTTCTAAGCAGTTTTTCAAACCCAAAGCCCTTGGCAATCCCAAACAACATCGCCGCCACCGGAACGATGGAAAGCAGTGTGTAAAAGGTCAGGGAGGAAGCCCTGAAAAAACATTTGTCTTCGTCAAAACGTCTCAGGGTGAGAGTAATAATTCTGAGTTGTTTGATCAGAAAAGATTTGCCGAAGGGAAGATCTTCAAGCCGAGCGCGCCATATATCAGTGGTAATAAATTTGATCGCCCGGGTAATCCGATCTTTGATGTCCGGAGTGGAATTCTTACCCAATTGACTTACCGATTATGCCCTTGTTTTTTCTGTGTGAGCCTGTGGCTATTTTCAAATTGATAGATCGATAGAGACAACGATTCCCCAAATCCAAATTTGGCAATCCCATAAAGCCTGACAACCTCAATGTTCCACCAGAATACGCACGACTTTTTTCTCTTCGAAATATACGGTGAAAGATGGCGTAGTGTCATCATATGTCCACTCGTTCTCAGACTCGCGAGCGGTTTTTCCACATTTTTCGCGAACATCGCCATCCGTATCTCCAATTTTTAAAATGCCTTGATCACACATCACCGAATCGGCTTCTTCGGCTGCAAAAATGCAAAAAGTGTTACCAAATACCATCACAACCAATAGTAAACCGATTGTATAAACATTTCGTTTTTTCATATCATTCATTCTCCTTAATATAAATATTGTCATTCATTAAGCTGCCGGCCGAAGTTTTTCATCTTGATTCGCTAGCACCATGCAAAATAGCGTTACTCGGGATAATATCCAATCAGAGGAAAAGATCAACGCCGCTATTTGCTGCTCTCCAACACCGAGTATGCCTTCATGAACATCGGAAATCCGACGGTCGGTATCAACAGCAGCAAGGTATGCTTGATTTCAGCATCGGTCACCCCGGCTGCTTGCGCTTTTTTGATGTGAGTCGTCAAGGCACGTTTATGGTTGCAGGCCGCGGAGATGGCAATTTTAATCAACCAGCGAGATTTTTCCCCCAATGGTCCCGCCTTTTCGTGGATTTCTTTTCCAAGCGCTTCGTGCCGGTTATAGACTTCGGGAAACTCCTCTTTAAACCTGGTAAAAATTTGGTGAACATCCTCCATGGCGTTCCCCCTCCCTCTGTTAACCATATTTGGATTTTATCTGACAACATGTTGTAAGAAAATGACAGTTTCAGCAAATCTCAAATACTATTGATTGAATATTGTAGAATGAATATTGAATATTCAAGGTCCTCCGGATCAATTATAAAAAACAATCAGCGAATTCCTCGTAGCAAGTCACGCGGTATCTTTTAAGGCAAAAGAAATTTAATCGCAGCAAACTGCGGGAAACTATACCCGAGTAGAGATTAAATTGACGGAACGCAGCGACATCCGCAGATCTTCAATTTTCAGTCTTCAATCTTCAATCTCTACCTCTCCGTCTTGCGAATCCGGATTAAAAATCTCATAAAATTCGTCGTAACTGCTGCCTGATGTCAACTCTTCAGCGGTGGTATCCTCTTCACGGACACTGTTTTTTTCCGGGCTTGAAGCAAACAAATAATTTTGGGGTAACAAACGGGTTTTTGCTATCATTTCCTCGGCTTCATCTTGAGCGACGGTTTCAACCATTTGAGGACCCGATTGAAGATCCAATTGATTCTCAACAAATACTCGTTGGAATTCAGTCACAAAAAAGCTTGTTTCAGGGTCGGCCAAATTGGTCACTTCAAGCCGGCTTCTTTCAAAAGAAATAATTTCGGTCATGTTCAGGCTTGCCCTGATAATAAAATCAGCCTGTTGGACTTGGGCGAACGCAGTGTGTGTCTGGATTTTAAACTCATGGGAGAGCACTCCCGCCCTAGCCATGACTTGAAAACGGCCGTCTCCATGTGTTAACGACAGGAACGCCTCGCTCTCTTTTCTGCCTGAATTATATTTGCATTTAAAAATAGTAAGAGTGGTCTCCGGTACCAAAGAAAAAATGGTGCCATCAATGAGCCGGCATAAAATCCGGCCATTGATCCGGGTTTTAATGGTGTCTCCATGATAAAGGGGCAGACCGGCTTTGACCCGGTACCCCACCGTCGGTTCCTGATGGTAGACGATCACTTCACCCCGTACGGCCTGGATTTTTCCGACCGGCAACCCCCTGCCCCCTTGAAAAACATCCTCTACAATGGCATCCGCGGGCAATTGATTCTCTGAAATGTTCATTTCAGCGAAGGACATTGGTTCGAGGAGAAGAAAGGCTAGAAATAACCACAATAGGTTGAAAAGATTATTTCTTGAGGCCGACATTTGAAACTCCTAACCCGGATGAACCGGAGATACGGAATAGGTTTAGATTTTCTGGTCGATGGTTCAGAGGTATAGGGTTCAACGTTCCGGTTTGGAAAACTCGGATAGCTTCTGTTTAAGCGATTGTGTCTTAATCTGGTTAAAAACCCGCTTCACTCATTAGTGTATGACGGGTTTGCCAGCATCTGATTAACATAGCGAGCTGCATCCATCGGTTGTAACCTTTGAACCTTAAACCCAAAACCTGGAACCGTTAGATTGTCTAAGTGTAACAAGATCTTAAATCATTGTAAAGTGAGGTTTTTGAAGAGGAAGGTTGCAGGTTTAATGACGCTTTAAATTAGATTCAATAACCGCAGAAATTGTGTCACAATGCAGAGTTAATTATCTTAATCAAAGGCTTGACATCAGCCAATCACCTCTTTATATTTGTATGTACAACTAAAACGAGAACCTGAAATGGAAAAAGTAAAGCCACTGTTGCACCATTGTTTATATTTTACTGCGAGCACTCTCTCGAGAATAATTGCTCGAATGGCAGATGAAGAGTTCAAAACAACCGGACTTTCCCCGCCTCATGCTTTCCTCATGATGATTGTAACTGAAAATCCCGGTATCGCCCAGAAAGCGTTGGGTCAGCAGTTGCATTTGGCCCCATCTACCGTAACCAGATTTATCGATTCACTAGTCTATAGAGGGTATCTGATTCGTAAAAATAAGGGAAAAACTTCCGCAATCTATTCAACAAGTAAGGGAAAACAGTTAAAAAAACCAATTGATGCGGCCTGGAAACGTCTTTATCACAAATACAGTACGATCCTGGGAGTGAAGGAAGGCGACCAACTTACCCAAATGATTGATGATGCCGGCCGGAAACTGGAAGGAAAAGTATAGTTTTTTTCAACGCACGAGTTGTATGCCACTTTAATTTGAAATACATCGATGGCAAACCAAATCTGGAGGCCGGTTAATGAGTCCCCAACTCTGGAATATTAGGGGAAAAAGACCGGATAAAACTTATGATTAAGGTAGGACTCGGTCAAACTGAAGGAATTGATACTCGAAAAACTGTAAAGAGTGTTATTTCAAAATGTCAAAAACAGCTGCAGGGTTATCAACCCCAAGCCGGCATCGTATTTGCCGGAACTAATTTTGATCACGCGGTTATGCTTTCGGAAATCAATCGCGTTTTTCCGGATATTGAGCTGATCGGATGCACCACGGCTGGAGAACTTTCTTCGAATTACGGCTTTAGCGATGAATCGATCGTTCTGATGCTATTTTATTCGGAAGATATTGAAATGAAAGCCGGCGTTGGCCGGATTCTATCAGAAAATCCCACAGCCGCCATAAATTCCGCAGTAAATCATGCCAAAAGCAAATTATCGAAAAAACCGTCGATTTGTTTAACCTTTCCGGATGGACAAAATAAATCCTTTGAGCCCATCATGAAATTGCTCAACAGAGAGTTAGGAGATCGGTGTGCTGTTTTTGGCGGGGTCGCCGGAACTATTTGGAATGAAAATCCAAGAATACTGCAATTTCATAAAGAAGAAATATTGCAGGATGCCATACCGATATTGCTATGGGGAGGGCCGCTTGAATACGCTTTTTCCATCGCCAATAGCTGGAGGCCGATTGGTAAAAGGGTGACAGTGACGGAGGCTGAGGGCCGTTGCATTAAAAGAATCGGAGATTCTACAGCCGTCGATTTCTACCGTCACTATTTGGGCGACCACACCGAACCGGTAAAAGAATTCATTCTGGCGGTTTATGAAAAAAACAAAGAGCAATTTTATTTGCGTGCACCGATTGGCTACAATCCGGACGGCAGTATTACCCTGACGGAAACTATTCCATCGGGTGCCTCGGTTCAATTAACCGAGGCAATCCGTGAAGTCATCATCAAAGATACCGAGACTTCGACAAAGGCGCTTGCCAAAAACGCCATTAATTTTCAGCCCTCTTTTGCTTTGGCCTTTTCTTGTGCCTTTCGCAAGGAAATACTGGGAACCCGTACCGAGGAGGAATTGCGGATACTGAGAGAAAATCTACCGCCTCAAATTCCTGTAAGTGGCTTTTATACTTACGGCGAGATCGGACCCCTTGTAAAAGGTCAGGAAAGTTTTTTCCACGGTGCAACTTTGGTGACACTGTTAGTGGGACAAACCAATGGAAGCTTTGATGGCAGCAGAAAAATATCACCATTTCCGTCTCAAGATGCGCTGCCCCCCGGGCCAATCGAAGAACATCGTGACGATCTGCTAAGCATCGAGGGACTGAAGCTGGAAACAGAATTTTTAAGACGGAAGTTGAGTCGCTCCGAAAATTATCGTAAGCGGTTGGAAGAAATTAAGGATTTCAATGCCACCATGCATCGCACGATCATCCGGGAGGTCGAAGAAGCACGCGAGGAAATTCTGCGAAAAGAAGCTGCCTTGCGCAAGAGTGAAGTGAAATACCGTCGTATTGTCGAGACCGCTGGCGAAGGGTTTATCCTCATGGATGAAAACCTCGTCATCGTGGATGTCAATGAGGCTTACTGTGGACTGATCGGATTATCCCGGGATGAAATACTTGGAAAAACTACGTTTGACCTTGCCACTGAGGAATTCAGACAGTTCTTAATGATCAATCGAAATGAGTTGTTGTCTAAAGATTACAGAAAATTTGAAGGAGCCGTCGTTGCCGCGGATGGCAGGCATGTCCCGATTCTCGTTCACGGCAATACCCTCAGGGATGACCGCGGCGACATTATCGGCAATATGGCTTTTATTACCGATATGACGGAACATAAAAAGGCACTGGCGCTCGCCGCTGAAGTTCAGAAAAGTCTGCTCCCTCAAGGCAAACCCCGAATACAGGGGCTTGACGTCGCGGGCAAAAATGTCTCATGTGATGAAATCGGCGGTGACTACTTTGATTTTCTTTGGCGACGCGAAAACCCGAACAGCCCCTTTAGTGTGGTAGTGGGCGATATCACCGGCCATGGCGTCGACTCAGCCCTTCTCATGACCTCCGCGCGGGCCTTCTTGCGGATGCGTGCTTCCCAGCCCGGTACCATGTCCGATATCATCAGCGCCATGAACAGTCATTTGGCGCAAGACGTTCTTGAAAGCGGCCGGTTTATGACCTTGTTTTATATGACGATCGATCCGGGTAATGACCGCATCGAATGGGTCCGCGCTGGTCATGATCCTGCCCTTCTTTACGATCCGACTGAGGACAAATTTGAAGAGCTAAAAGGCGATGGCATCGCTTTAGGTGTCAGCGCCGCGTTCACGTATGAGGAAAATCTTAAAACAGGATTGAAGGAAGGGCAAATCATCGCCATTGGTACGGATGGTATCTGGGAAGCAAGTGATAAATACGGAAAGATGTTCGGCAAAGATCGGTTTCGGGACATAATACGACAACATGCACAGGCAAACGCTGACGATATCCTGAATGCTGTTTACGGCGAATTGAGTCAATTTACAAAAGGAATGAAATCTGAAGATGATATCACGTTGGTCATCATAAAAATGAACCGTTTTAGCTGAAACGAAAAACATTTGAAACATATACGCTAAGCCTCTCGTAAAATTCAAGATAACTGGTTTAACACTTCACGACACTTAGCATGCTGATATCCGTAAGGGTTTGATGATGTCGCTAAACATAAAGTGGTTCCCACCTGCGTGGTTCCAGATAAAAACGGGCAAGCAAATAATATACACGGATTTCATTCCCGAGATGGGGGAGCATGGCAAAATTGATGTTGCGTTTCTTCCAATCGGTGGACGAGATTTCACCATGAACTTAACCGAAGCCGTCCAGGCAGCCATTACTATTAAGCCTAATGTTGTTATTCCCATGCATCGATTTGAAGCTTACCCCCAGGAATTTAAGAAGCAAGTTGAGAAAAAATCTGATATTAAGGTAGCAGTATTGCAAACAGGAGAAGTCTATCATCTAGAATAACAGCTTAAAGAACAAAGAGGACACCATTAAATTGTCGGAAATTCTTCTTGAAAAGTTTTGATTTAAATAATACCAGAGGACATAACTTCCGGTATTAGTTGATAACTCATTCTTCAAGTACTACTTTAATGAACTATTGCGTCGAACAAGGCAAATAAAGCCGACGCAAAAAGCCGCGCGGCTGACTAGCGGTGTTAACTTTCATGGAAGAAATTAATTATGGCTCTTTTATTCGATGACATGGAAAATGCCTTTCTTTTCGATAGTATGGATCAAAAATTCATGCATAATGCCTACTTATGCAAAGATAGTGGACAATTTTTCTATACTTCTGAATTGGGTGATTCTGATGAACTTCCAGAAGACATTGATGATACGGAGAAGTATATATCCACTCCCCATAAGCACGATCTTGAACTTGGCAGGGCTCTTGTTTTTGATTTTACATCGGAATATATCCCTGAGGAACTGGATAGGATCTATGCTTATTTTCGTTCCAGGGGGGCTTATTCAAGATTCAAGGATTTTTTAAACGTAAAAGGCCTCTTCGATAAATGGTACACGTTTGAAGGTGAACGAATAAGAGCGGCACTAGAAGTATGGTGCCAAGAGAATGGCATCGAAATAAAGGGCTGACCTATGCAGTGCAGTGAACAGCCAAGGCCGTGCTGCTATACAGTTTCTTTCAGCTTCGTTATTTTTAAGATTTGGTAATTGCAAGAGGAATCATTGGCTGCCACTAGCCGTCGACGAAACTGTGTAAGTAGCAAGGAGAATTAAAAGATGACTCATATACTCGTCCGGCACATGGTTGCAGTCTTCGACAAATGCAAGTGGGTGTATCAGGATCACCGTTCGGCGCGTGAAGCAGCAGGTTTAACGGATTTACATCTTTGGCGCAACGAAGGTAATTCAAGCGAGGTCATTCTTCTGTTTGAGGCGTCAGACGTCGCGAAGGAAAAGGAGTTTGCCAGTTCGCTCGACGCGAAGGAAAAAATGCAGGCTGCAGGGGTTCAAGGACTGCCTGAAGCGGCCGGGCATAATTATGAAACTGATAATAATGGAATATAGCTAGAAATGGGCTAAAACAGGACTATAATGGCTTTTTCAGCGCGAAACAGGGAAGCTGGGCCACGCTAACAAATTGACATTAATACTAAAATGGCATAGAAACGCCTCTGAAAGGGTCTTGATCGACCAGTTATATCCGCGATGGGCTAAGGAAATTATACCGAGCGCATTGGTGGTTGGCTTTGGCAAGCATTCTTTGACAAGGAGGTAATCCAATTAATCATTCTTTTTCCGCATGCAAATTAAGTTTTTTGTTTATTCTTTGCCTGACAACCTATTTTTCGGGCTGCGCATTTTCAGATTTAAAAAAAGAGGTCAGTGAGGTTGAAAAGCTCTATTCCATGGCAGGTAAAATCACTCACCCGTCATCATCCCCTATCAGGTCTGTTATCGTCATACTGTATTCCACCAAAGAGGGAAAGAATGAAATTGTTGAATATACGATCGCGGCCGACACGGGTCATTTTTCTTTCTTGATGCCGACAGGCACCTATTACCTGACCGCTTTTGAGGATCTGAATGGCAACCTGTCCCTTGACAAAGGAGAGTCGGCAGGTTATTTCGGAGCACCGGACCCGATCATGCTACTACCAAGAGCAAGTGCATCAAGCGACGAAAATGGGCCTCTGAACCTTGATTTCCAGCTCAATCAAACAGACCGATTCCCATCCGAGTTTCCCGCGACTATCGACGCGCAAAAGATCAGCAAATCAGGTTTTGTCAAATTCGGCCATATCACTACTATGGATGACAAAATATTTGCGGCCGAAAACGGTTCGACAGGCTACTGGAAGCCATTATGGAATGAAAAAAATCATGAAAACGGAGAATAAATTGGCAGATACTACTAAAAACATCAGTAGACCTTCCTGGGATGATTATTTTTTCGAAATTGCCGATTCTGTTTCAAGGCGAGCTACTTGTGATCGTGGAAAGAGCGGTTGTGTCATCGTCAAGGATAAGCAAATTCTTGTAACAGGGTTTGTAGGGTCACCCGCAGGATTTGCGCACTGTGACGATGTCGGACACCAAATGAAACGGCTTACACATGAAGATGGTAGGATCACAGAGCACTGCATGCGAACGATTCATGCTGAACAAAATGCCATTTGTCAGGCCGCCCGGCGGGGGATTTCAATTGAAGGTGCCACTATTTACACACGCATGACACCCTGCCGGACATGTGCAATGTTGATTATCAATTGTGGTATTAAAAGAGTCGCTTGCGAACGAAAATATCATGCCGGAGAGGAATCGGAAAGAATGTTTAAAGAGGCTGGTATAAAATTGGAATTTAAATTTGATGGGTATCAGCAATACAAATAAAATTTCACAGATCCTTTAATTTTTACGCGGTGCTCCAATGCCATCGGATAAAAGGTGCCGTTAATGGGATAGTGGCTTGGAGAAGGTCAATCTCGGAGGAATGTATAGGTTTCCCGAATGTCCATCACGGTAATGACAATTGTCCTGATAGCGGCGCTGCTGCATGCATCCTGGAATTATCTGGTTAAGCAAACAGAAGATAAACATCTCAGCATGAGCGCCGTTGTGCTTGGTCACACACCCTTTGCGGCAGCCGCACTTTTATGCACACCCTTGCCGGAACTTAATTCGCTACCCTACGTGATTGCAGGGGCCGTTTTACATACAGGTTATCAATTATTCCTTTTATATTCCTATCGTATCGGCGATTTAAGTCAGGTATACCCTTTGGCGCGCGGGGTTGCCCCTCTAATTGTCGCTGGCATTTCAGTTATGTTGCTGGGCGTCAATCTTTCCCAGTTTGAACTGGTCGCGATTGTCACCATTGGGACAGGTATTATGAGTTTGACATTGGTACGCCGCAGCGACGGTTTACGAAATGGCCGGGCAACCTCATTGGCGATTATCACGGGAGGATTTATTGCCGCGTATTCGATAGTGGACGGTTTAGGTGCCCGGGAAGCAGGCACTGCACTCGGTTTTTACAGCTGTCTATCAATTCTCAACGCCATAATTTTTGCTGGATTCATGAGGATTATCCGTCCGGGTCTTATAAAAAAAGTGGTTTCTCAAAATTGGCGGCTGGCTTTTAGGGGTGGCTGCGCTTCATTTACAGCCTATGCACTGGTTATATGGGCCTTTACTTTAGCGCCGATCGCCCTGGTTACGGCTTTGAGAGAAACAAGCATCATATTTGCTTTGCTACTGGGTGTTTTTGTGCTTAAAGAGCGTCTTGATTTAATAAAATTGATTGCCACGATGCTCACGATGCTTGGGGTCGGGATGCTGCGCGTCAATCGTTGATGCCAATCCAAAGAGCAACTTTGACTTAAAATTTCTGATATAACCTACGGACGAGCCAGACGTGAAAATATATGCGGCATGTCGTCAAAGTATGCGATAGCTTGAAATTTTGAGGCACGCTGGCTAGTCGCAACCGTTAGCCAGACTAAAAAGGACTATCAATGGAAGTGCTAAAAATAGCGGCCTTCTCACATAACGACAAAGGAGGTAATCCTGCAGGTGTTGTAATTTGTAGTGAGATGCCCACAGAAACAAAAATGCTTCAAACCGCAAAGCATGTCGGATATTCTGAGACTGCATTTTTAAAGCAAATGGATGACGGTTGGAAAATCAGGTATTTTGCGCCGGAGACAGAAGTCTCATTTTGTGGGCACGCCACGATTGCAAGTGGCGCAGTGTTAGGAGAACTGCATGGTGAAGACACTTATAAGCTTTACTTAAACCAAGGCGAGATTAGCGTGACCGCTTCAAGGTCTGAATCAGGTGTGTTCTCGGCGGCGTTGCAATCTCCGAACACCTGGTCAAAAAGCGCTCCTCAAGAGTACGTGGAGAAATTACTCGACAACTTTAATTTTTCCATCTCTGATCTAGATCCGAAATACCCTGTTAGTTTTGCTTTTGCCGGCGCCAAGCATCTAATAATTGTGCTGAGTGAGCACGAAAAACTTAAAGAAATGTCATATGAGTTTGAGCCGGTAAAATCACTGATGCAGAAAGAGGGACTGACTACCATTAATTTGATCTGGATTGAGTCAACCCAAACGATATATTCCAGAAACCCCTTTCCTCCTGGGGGTGTATATGAAGACCCGGCTACGGGAGCGGCTGCAGCTGCCTTAGCAGGTTATTTACGGGATATCAATTGGCAAGGTCAGAAAAGTATTGAAATCTTACAGGGACAAGATATGGGGATCCCATCTCGATTATTTGTCCAATACACTGATAGCAAGGGTGAGAGTATCAAGGTTAGCGGAGAAACCCGGGAAATTATTGAAACCTAAGGCTGATAATCCCATGAATTACGCTATTTGCGTCCGTCCGACCTCCCATTGGGCGGGCAGACTGATGCGAAACGCCAGGTTCATAGAGAATAAAATGACAGAATACATTTTCTCAGATAATCAAGAAGATAATGAATTTCATAGGCTACGACTACTTGAAGATTCTTTTGATAAAAAAACAAAAGCAATTCTGCATGATGCTGGAATAAAAAAAAGGATGGAAATGCTTAGGTTGCAAAAATTATGATGGTTTCGTAAAAAGTTCCTTAACCGTCATGCCGGACCTGATCCGGCATCCAGAAACCGTTTTAGGCAAATTATGGTTTACAAATTATCTTGAAAAATACGTATGAAAGGGGAAGACCCCATGGGAAAAAGCACAATGGCGGATAAATTAAAAAGAGCAACCGAGGTGGTTTGCAAACAAGGCATGGTTCAGTTTCCAGCCAGCGCCACGGCAATTGCCATTATAGATAGGGTTGTCGGAGACAATGAAGAAGAATTAGACCTGATATATGCCTTTCGGGAGAAGCCTTCGCAGACAGTGGAACAACTCGGACAATCGAGTAAATTTTCGACCCAAAAAATAGAGCAACTTGCTACAAGCCTGGCAAAAAAAGGGCTAATTTTCAATCAGCCGAGCTCCTCTGGTGTCATGATCTACAGGCTTCTGCCCCTGATGCTGGTCGGCGTCATGGAATATAAATTCATGGTTGAGCTAACAGGAAGTCAGGAGGAGAAGGAACTTGCTGTGTTGTTCGAGAAACTGCTGGAAGAATTGCGGGATGAAATCCAGGGCAATTTTGATACGATTTCGCCTTTGTTTAGCAAGGCTCCCGCCGTCGATCGCACCGTACCCACCCGGCAGATGGAAGACGGAAAGCCCATTAAAATTATACCGGTTGACAAGGCCCTGGATGCTGCCGAAGAATTCGTTCTTCCGAGCCAGACGGTGGAAGAAATTGTCAATAAATTTGATGATATCGCTGTGGGCTATTGCTTTTGCCGCCAGCGCCGAAGTCTACTTGGTAACAACTGCAGCACGGACGCGCCCACCTTGAACTGTTTTACATTCGGCAAATCTGCTCGCCATACGGTCGCTCAAGGTTTTGCCAAACCCGTCTCAAAAGAAAAAGCGCTTGAAATCATGAAAGAGGCGCAGCAGGCTGGGCTAATCCACAAGGCGTTTCATCCGGGTTCCCGCGAAACTAGCCCGGAAACCAGCATCTGTAACTGCTGCAAAGATTGCTGTGATACGCTCAACCTCTGGAGAAACGGTACCCTGCCCCTGATCAATTCCACCTACCACCTGTCCGTGATCGACACCGAATCCTGCACCGGCTGCGGCACATGCGTGGAGTGGTGCCCCACTGATGCCATTATGTTGAATGAGGATGGTCTGGCACAGCGGGATGAAAATGCCTGCTTTGGCTGCGGAGTTTGCTCCCGGTTTTGCCCGGAGGAGGCTATTTCACTCAAAGAAGGCCTGCGGAGGGTTTTTATTATGCCGCCACGTTTGCGCTCTGCCCAATAACGAAATTTAATCTCCGGTTAGTTGAAATTTGGTTTATGATGGTAAAAAAGGTGATGCCATGAAAATTGTGAGACATATTGGTTCAGTGGCGTTCGTGCTCGGGCTTTTTACCGCAGTATTCGCTGGGATACCATGGTACGTGTTCGTTACCGACGATCCGACCATGCCTTGGTGGTTCAGGGTAGCAGTGCTGTGCATTCTCGGGGGTATCCTTGTGGTGCTGGCGACATTAGCTCTTGAACAAAGGTTACACACGGCATTGGTTGAAGAGCCGCTGGCTGCTGAGTCGGATCGCACGGTTCTGCTGTTGAACTCCGACGCACTGCCTGGCCGACAAATCACTGAGATTCTCGGTTTGGTCCAGGGACACACGGTATTTGCCGTTTGGCTTGGAAAAGACTTATCCGCCATCGTCAGGTTAATTATTGGTGGTGAATTGACTGAATACACAGAGATGATGGGAAGTGCTCGAGCCACCGCCACCGAGAGGATGACAGCCAAGGCTTCTGAATTGGGTGCTGATGCTGTCATCAATGTTCGTTATATGACTACAAGTGTTGTAGGCACCGCTGCTGAACTCTTGGTGTACGGCACAGCTGTAAGGCTCAGCTAATACATTGCGTGGAACAGCCGTTTAGATTACTGCCGACAAGCGATTTCCGATAACCAGGGCTATTTTGGTGTGCATGGGTAGCCTCTTTTAAGGCACTCCTCACACGACACATTGCAATGAGCGACTTAAAACAATGAAGAAATTAATCATTTTAATCGGGATTGTAATCGACTCACGATCAGAAGATAATCGTAAGCCACTGATAGTTCACAATTTCAGGGCTCCTGACCCCAATTGGAAAAACTTCTCGGGAAGCCCTGATATCTAAAGAACCTACAAAATTTGTAGCCCAAATATGCGTAAATTTACGACACATCAGTAGTTCTGAATTTAGGATCGGGTGTCGTAGCTGAAGACATACTATTTGACTATCAAATTACAGGTCACTACAGGTATTACGGCACTTACAAAGGGTCACCGTGAGACGATTGAAGAGAATTTTTTCTGGGTTTCTTTTAGGCATCGTCGTCGGTGCACTGATAGGCGCGCTGGGTGGACTGCTGGATCAGGGCAGCATGATGATCTTGATGCCGTCCGGACCACCGTTCTGGTCGATCATTGGAGCGTTTGTCGGCAGTATTGTGGGTGCCTTGTCCGGTGCGATCTGGAAGTCATCATCTCAGGAGAATAGTTCGTCAAAATAAAAAGGCTGAGGGTCTCGTAACAATGTTTCAGTTTGTCATGCCGGACTTGATCCGGCATCCAGAACATACTGAATTTAATGGATAGCGCTAAAGCTTCACTGCGTGCCCGGCCTTCACCGGTAGAAGATCCCGATGCCTTTTGCGGGCAATGACGATGGAGACGTATTTCATACTTTTTACGAATTCTTCGAGATTATGTATTCCATAAACGGGAGGTACCAATGCTTATATTTCACAAAGGCAAAAAACCTAAAATCGTACCTTGAACCCGGTGCCTTGGTGCCGATTGGATGGATTGCTGTTGGAAATCCGGCCAGACTTTTTTCGCCGAGTCAACATGAAGAAATATGGAAAATACAAGAACCACTTAATTTTCCATTGACGGTCTACGGCTTTGATAGACCGGAGGCCACGATGAAAAAGATCACTCGCCGGTTGGCTGAAAATCTTGGTTCTCACGTTGAAGATACCATAATTACGGAAGGTCAAAGCAGGAATTAAGCAAATGGAACATAAAAGTAAAAACAAAATTCACGATCTCGATGTTCGTCACTATATTTACGCCACGTTTGCCGGCACAGCTTTACCACCGACCACACTTGAAGTTGCCGAACACTTTAAAACCTCTATTACAGTAGTTGAGGAAATCTTTGAGAGATTGGCTCAAGTACACCATATTGCACTCGCGCCGGGTTCTCATGCGATCTGGATGGCACACCCTTTTTCCGCCCTTCCAACCAACTTTGTTGCCGCGGTAGAGGGTAAAAAATACACAGGGAACTGAGTTTGGGATATTTTTGGCATTTCCGTAATCTTACAAAAAGATGCCAAAGGCTATGCCCCGTGTGGGTGTGGGGAGTGTAACGAGAAGCTATATTTAGAGATCTATCAAAATCAACCCCTAAATTCAGATTGGTTAGTTCACTTTCTATTTCCTGCATCACTATTTTGGAAAAGCATCGGCTATACATGAGCCACTATTCTGGCCTTCAGTTCGAAGGACCATCTTGATGCGT